>JAAZJI010000094.1 GCA_012800465.1 Spirochaetales bacterium | reverse complement strand
TCTGATATTTTCTTTATCAACGGAAATAAAGCTTGAAGAAATCTGTTCAAGGACTTCCTGTTCTCTGGCATACTTTTTATATGCCTTGATCCTTGAAGCATATTCGGTTGTGAGACGCCGCACGGCAATAGCGGAAAGTACGACAATGAAGATTCTTGTCGCATACTCGCTTTTATCGACGGTTACTGCAATTTCCGGGTAGATCATTGAGTAAACAATTTGAAGTATTATCACGAATACGACAAAAATACCGGCATGGATCTCACTATCAAGGATGACGGTAAACAGAAGGAATATTATGTATGTCGCCCATGCGGTTACCGCTCCCGTATCAGCGTTGGATATCATGAAAAATACCATGCCCACCATGTTTATCACCAGGAACAAGGTATTCTGAGTGGAACGACTTTTTGTCAGGGATGGTATTAATTTTGCCGTTAGTCCGGTAAGCAGGAGAAATCCGGCGAGAAGCAGCTCGCCATTCAATGGTTTTCCCATGCCGAAATATCCAATTGCAAAGGATATTACGCTACCCAGCGTATAGATGGCCGTTGCCGTTTGAAACAAACGCGATCGGTCCATGTCATGGGGTTGTTCGGATTCCGGAAACAAGGAAGCTTCCGTTTTTCTTTCAAGAATCAAATCATTTTTTTTCGAAGTCAAAAACAGCGTCGTTACGGGAAAGATCATGACTATGATGACCAATCTGGGATAATGATTCTTCCCGATGATGTCAGGCAGAGTTTCCGTTGCTATTCCCAGCAAGAAGGAAAACAATACGGACAGTACGAAATGTTTTACCTGTCGCTTCAGGGAGGTATCAGACTCGATGTGCATCCACCAGCGAATCAGCAAAGCAATGCTTGCGACCGAAAATACGGTGTAATAGGTGATGTACCAAATCCCCCACATATCGACGGAATGGATGTTTAGCCAACCGAGATCGGTCTGCACCATCCGGTATTGCCGCTCTCCAAGGAATCCAAAGGGGGCGAATAGAATGACATTTATCAAAGCGGGCACATAAATGAGAGCAAACATGATTCGTTTGGGTAATCGACTTTCAAATCTTGTCAGAATCAGTACAAAGTGGAGGAGAATGCTGTAGAAAACTCCCCAACCGAAAACGGAAAAACATTGCCAAAAGGCACTTGCTTCCGCCGTGGGCGCTGAGGTTGAAATGGAGTACGCGAATGACCAGATCGCCATTGAACTTGTGAGAATCACGAACAGTCTGTTGACATTGCTTTTGACGTTTGCGGCTATTGTGTGTAAACCGAAAACCACATAAAAACAGCCGCAGACATAAAACACCAATGACAGTAAGAGGCTATAGTTCACGATCCCACCTTCCAGAGCAAAGCCTTACGCACCAGTCTGCTACGGATTCAATATCCTTTTTCCCACATCGTGGATGGCATCCGTGATGATTAAAGCCCTTCCCTTTTGAACAACTGCTTTCATCCTATCACAGAATGACTGCAGTATGCTATCATGATGGGCCGACAGAGTCATGTTGACGGACCAAGAAATGTCATAATACAGGGCTGACAATACGTCCGACTTTCTTGCTCCTTTTTTCCGGTCCCCTGTTGCATTTGGACGCCGTCTGCTATGATAATCAGCGTTGGTATCTACCACCAAGGAGCTTGTCACGAGTAAGAACTATATCATCCTGGGAGCCGGAAAACGGGGTATGGGCCTCGCTCGGCAGCTGGTCACCGAAGGAAAGGATGTCGTCATGCTCGACTCGGACCGCGATCGGATCGAACAGGCGGTATCGCGCCTCGACTGCATGGGCGTCGTCGGAAACGGAACCGATCCGGACAAGCTGGTCGAGGCGGGAATCGAGAACGCGGAAGCGTTCATCACCCTCACCGACAGCGATGAGATCAATCTCATCTCCTGCGGGCTGGTGAAAACCCTGTATCCCGGCGTGCGGACCGTCGCCGCGATCCGTTCGCTCAGCTATGCCGGAGCGACCGGCCTGCGCGAAGGTTTCCTCGGAATCGACCATATCGTCAACCCCGCCGCGGAAACGGGACGATCGATCAACACGCTCATCGACCAGGGGGTCAATCCGAACATCCTGAACTTCTTCAACTCGACCCTCCTGCTCTACAACATGCACGTCGGCCCCTCCAGCAGGTTCGCAGGCTCGAAGGTGATGGAGCTGCGGACGGAGCTGAAGACGGAGTTCATCCTCGCCGCGATCTGCAATGACGCAGGGCTACGAATCCCCTCCGGCGAAACGATCATCGAACAAGGCGATACGCTTTCCATCGTCGCGAACGAACATGAGGCCTATGAAATCCTCAAGGCGGTCGGGGATGTGGAAAAAGTCCCCAAGCGGATGGTCTTCGTCGGAGCGAGCAAGATCACCCGGGCCCTTCTGACGGACATGCGTCCTTCGATGCGGAGCCGGGTCACCCTGATCGACAAGGATGGTGAAACATGCGAAGAGTTCAGCGAACGCTTCAGGGAGATCCTGGTCATCCACTCCGACATCACCGATGAAGACATCATGCAGGAGGAGCAGCTGACCGGTTGCGACCTGCTCGTCGCCCTCACCGACAATGACGAACTGAACGTCATCACCGCCAGCTACGCCAAACGCGTGGGCATCACTCGGTCGATCGCCCTCATCAAACAGAACAACAACTACGTCCGGATGGCCTGGTTCCTCGACATCGACGTGGTAATCTCCACCACCGACACGACGGTGGAGTCCCTGCTGCGCTATCTGCGCAGCACGAACGTATCCTCCGTCCACACCCTCTTCGACGGGCAGCTCGAGATCATCGAATACGTCATCCCGGACACGAGCCCCCTCATCGGCAAGGCGCTCAAAGAGATCGACATGCGGACCAAGGCCCTGATCGCAGGCATCACGGAGCGGGATGGAACAAGCCACATCCCGAGCGGAAACTCGACGATCGAGGCGGACTCGACGCTACTGGTCGTGCTGAAGCCCGAGCACACCGGATTCATTGAAACCTTGTTTGGACGGGCGCGGTGATGATCAACTGGAAGCTGGATCTCCGACTCATCGCCCTCATCGAGCTGTTCATCGCGACGCTGATGGGCGTCCCCACGATCATCGCGGCGGTTCTCGGCGAACGCGAAGCCCTCATCGGATTCGGGGTCACCTATCTGGCCGTGGTCATCTTCTGCGCAGCGATCCTCATCGCCACGATGAAGCCCGAATCGAAGAACTTCTACGCCCGGGACGGCTTCTTCGTCGTGACGCTCACCTGGGTCGTCGCCACCGCCTTCAGCGCCCTGCCCCTGTACGTGAGCGGAAGCCTGCCGGACTACTCTTCGGCCTACTTCGAGATCATGAGCGGATTCACCACCACCGGAGCGACTACCCTGAGCGAGATCGAAACGCTTCCCCGCTCGATCCTCTTCTGGCGTTCCCAGACCAACTGGCTGGGAGGGATGGGGATCGTGGTGCTCTTCGTCGCCCTCCTGCCCGCCCTGGGAGTGACGGGAACGATGCTCGTCGGAGCCGAGAGCGTCGGTCCCACGAAGGACAAGTTGACGCCGAAGATAAAAACCACCGCGCTCTGGCTGTGGTCGATCTACGTCGGATTCTCGGTCGTCCAGACCCTCCTCCTCTTCTTCGGCGGCCTCTCCCTCTATGACGCGGTCACCGTCACCTTCTCGACGATGAGCACAGCCGGCTTTACGACGAAGAACAGTTCGATCGCCGGGTTCGGAAGCGCCTACGTCGACATCGTGGTGACGGTCTTCATGGCGATCGGCGGAATGAACTTCGCCCTCTATTGGCGGCTTTTCGTCGGCAAGGCGAAAAGCGTCTTCCGTGACACCGAGCTGAGGGCATATCTGGGAATCCTGGGGACTTCGATCATCGTTTCCGCCGCATATATGACGGTCAGCAGGACGTTCCCCTCTTTTTGGGCGAGTCTTCGCTACAGCGCATTTCAAAATACCTCGGTCATGACCACCACCGGGTTTACCTCCACCGATTATGAGACTTGGCCCGCCTTCAGCCAGATGATTCTCTTCTTTCTCTTCTTCATCGGCGGCTCGGCGGGTTCCACCGCCGGTGGAATCAAAGTGGTCAGGGTGGTCGTCCTCTACAAGCTGGCCCGGTATCAGCTGAAGAAGCGGATCCACCCCAAAGGGGTGTTCCAAGTCCGCATCGGGGAGACGATCCTCTCCCCCGACGTAATCAGCGCGATCGCCACCTTCGTCGGGGTATACATCTTCACCGGCCTGATCGGGGCCCTGATCCTCTCCTTCAGCGGAACGGACGTGTTCACCAGCATCAGCGC
>JAAZJI010000093.1 GCA_012800465.1 Spirochaetales bacterium | reverse complement strand
GGTGGGAAGCGTCCAGGATGCGTTCGAAGATGTCAACAAGGCGATCCAGGATATGAACCGGTATATCAACGAGGGCAAGAAGCTCTACAACGAGGTCATTCCCGCCGCCCGCGGTGAGGCCAACCGCCTCATCCAGGTCGCCAACGGATATGCCGCCGAACGGGTGAACCAGGCTCGGGGAGACGTCGAGCGCTTCAACAGCGTCCGGGAAGTCTACGAGAACTCGAAGGAGATCACCCGGACCCGGCTGTACATCGAGACGCTCGAGGAGATCCTTCAGGACAACGGCGGAAAGGTCACGCTGGTCGACAAGAACCTGACGAACTTCCTCCCGATGCAGATGATTCAAGGAGGCCGGCAATGATGAACCGCTCACAAAAACGACTTCTGACCACCGGCCTCGTCATCGTCGTCCTTCTGGTGATCTTCATCATCCTCGGCCCCTTCTACATCCTCGTCGAAGGGCAGCAGGCGGTGGTCACCCGCTTCGGCAAGATCATCGACGTCCAGGACCAGAGCGGTCTGAAGCTGAAGATGCCCCTGATCGACAACGTCGTGTACTACCCGAAGAAGGTCCTCTCCTGGGATGGAGCCGCCCAGCGGATTCCGACGAAGGAGAACCAGTTCATCTGGGTCGACACCACCGCCCGGTGGCTGATCAGCGATCCGGCGAGGTACTACGAGACGGTGAACACGATCGACAACGGCATCGCCCGGTTGAACGACATTCTCGATTCCTCCGTCCGGACGATCATCAGCGAGAACTACCTCAACGAAGCGGTCCGGACCACCAACCAGATCAATGAGATCACGGTGGAGGAGGATGTCCAGAGCCTGGACAGCGCCGAAGACGCCGAACAGCTGCGCAATCTGACCGCGATCCGGACGAAACAGGAGAACATCCGGATCGGACGGGAGCAGCTGAGTGCCAAGATGAATATTCAAGCGGAGCAGTTCACCGACGGGTTCGGCATCAAGCTGATCGACATCATCATCCGCCAGATCCGCTACAGCGACGACCTCACCGAAAGCGTCTACCAGCGGATGATCAAGGAGCGGAATCAGATCGCCGAGGCGTATCGGTCCTACGGCCGCGGCCAGCTCGCCCAGTGGGAGGGAAAGACCGAGAGCGAGCAGCGGGTGATCCTTTCCACCGCCTATGCGGAAAGCGAGGCGATCAAGGGGATCGCCGACGCCCAGGCCGCCACGATCTACAGCGACGCCTATGAGGAGAATCCGGAGTTCTTCAACCTCTGGCGGACGCTGGAATCGTATCGGAAGACGGTTCCCGACCTGGACAAGGTGCTTTCCACCGACATGGAGTACTTCGATCAACTCTACGGAAAGTAAGGAATTATCAGTTTGTTTCAGGGGAAGGCGACCGCCCTTCCCCTTTTTTTCTTCTCCTGCTATGGTTGGCCATGGCCAAACCGAATCTCGTCATCTTCGATTTTGACGGTACCCTCTATCCGTTTCGCCCCTATGACAGCGAGCAGACGCTGGTCCTCTCCCACGCAAAGACCAAAGGTCCCCTCTTTCGGCTCCGTGCCCGCCTCTTCGTCCGCGCCGACCGGAAGGGAGCGTTCAACAATCCACAGTTCTACAAGCGCTACGAGAGGATGATCCGTGACGTCGATCCCGCGCTGGTTGAAAAAACCGCCAAAGATCTGGCAGGACTCCTCGGCAAAGAGGATGTGGAAGCAATCCGGGATTTGGCGACGATCGCCGATCTGGCGATCCTGAGCCTCGGAACGGAGAACCTCGCCGAATTCTTTTTACGGGAGCTCGGACTGCGAGAGGAGTTCTTCCTCATCAAGGGAAAACGCATCCGCCGGAAGAAGGGCAAGGCGTACCTGAAGGTCAACATCGGCGAAGCGGAAGACAAGCGCACCCACCTCGAATCGTTGAGAAAATCATATGGGAAGATCGTCGCGATCGGAGACGGACCGACCGACATCCCGATGCTCGAGGCGGCGGATCTGGGGCTTCTGTTGATCTGGGGGGCAAGATCCTCCCCCCTCCCCTTTGAGCTTCACTCCTCGCTGCCGTCGGCATGCGACCGGGCGAAGGGGTTCCTCATCTCCTAGGAAAGAAAGCCCTTTGCGCTTCGACAGGCAAGCCTGTGACCGGCCTTTGCGGTGACCGAGGCCATGCCGAGGGCGGCCATGAGGGCGTTGGATCGGGAGGTCTTGAAGAAATACGGCATCCCGATCAGGAACAGAGCGATCCACAGGACGAACAGGAAGGAAACCAGCATCCCGAGAAAGCCGTTGGGGTTCCGCTTCATCGCCTGCTGCGGGCTCGTCCACTCCAACAGGGGATTGCGGTAATCGATCGCCAGATGGAAGCAGCCCGTTCCGGCGATCGAGATCAGGGAAAGCAATACATAGAACCAAAGATTCGCAAGGGAGAGCTTGAGGATCAGGGTGGCAGCAAGAAGATAGATCGTATTGGTCGTGCCGACAAGAGCCATGTGAAGATACAGCTTCGCATTGACGAAGACCTTGGGCTCGAGGGGATACAGCCGGTCATGGAGGGCAAGCACGCCCTGGCGCGATACGCCGGTGCTGGAAAGCAGGTTCATATTGGACATGAGCAGCACGATGAGGACGACGATCGGTTCGAAGACCGGATATTGGGCGAGCACCTTCGTCGCCTGGGAAATGTCGCCGATGATTCCCATTGCCGTGTAGGTGATGATGAGAATCAGGGGAATCAGCAGTTCCCCGCCCAGTTCGAAGATGAATCCGCTGGTTGAAAGAAGAATCGTCCAGTCGCGCTTCATCAACGCGATGATCGGTTTTTGTTCGCCTGTATCGGTTTTTCTTCGTTTCTTCGTCCGGAATCCGCCGGAAGCCAGCAGGGAGCAGGCGTGATGATAGGTTCCGGCGGTTATGGCAAAGGCGATGTAGGCAAGAAGGAGCGCACCTACAAGCCACACAAGAAGCAGGATCGGATTGTACAGACCTTGAGCCTGCAAGGCAAACGGAGCAAGAAATCGGGTAAGCTTTCTGATCACCGGGGCCAGCTGATGCGTCAGCCCTTCCAGATTGCCGGTCATCTCGGCGTTTTTCCCC
>JAAZJI010000092.1 GCA_012800465.1 Spirochaetales bacterium | reverse complement strand
GGGCTCGGTTGCGAGAAACTGACCGTCGAGCGGCTGCTTACCGAGGAGGAGCGCACGAAGGAGAACGTGGTCATCCTCCAGGACTACGTCGGATACGAGGCGATGGTCGACGCGCTGATGACGATGGCGGAAGCCAAGTTGGAAAAACTGAACAAGCGGAAGCGACAGCCGCTTCCGCTTTCAAGACTGTGTGTCGGAATGCAGTGCGGCGGCAGCGACGCCTTCAGCGGGGTCTCTGCCAACCCCGTGGCCGGATACGCCAGCGACCTGCTTGTTTCGGGGGGCGCGACGGTGATGTTCAGCGAGGTTACGGAGGTTCGCGACGGCGTCCATTTGCTTGCCGAGCGCTGCTCCACCCCGGAAGCGCTCGAGGCCTTGAAGGCGGAGATCGGGTGGTACGACCGCTACCTCGCCAAGGGAGGGGTCGATCGGAGCGCAAACCCCACCCCCGGCAACAAGGCCGGCGGACTCTCGAACATCGTCGAGAAGGCGATGGGGTCGATCGTGAAGAGTGGAAGGGCCCCGATCGCCGAGGTAATCGGTCCGGGGGCGCTTCCCACCAAAACAGGCCTGATCTTCGCCGCCACCCCCGCAAGCGATCTCGTCTGCGGGCCTTCGCAGGTGGCCAGCGGAATCGCCCTGCAGGTCTTCATGACCGGACGGGGAACCCCCTACAACCTGGCCGAGGCTCCGGTGGTCAAGGTCTCGTCGAGGAAGGAGATGAAAACCCGCTGGCCCGATCTCATCGACTTCGACGCCGGTCCGGTCGTGGTGAAGGAGGAGAGCGTGGCCGAAGCGGGCGAACGGCTGTTCGACCTGATTCTCGAGGTGGCAAGCGGAAAGAAGACCCTGGCCGAAGAGCGCCGGCTTTTCAACTTCCTCTCCTTCTTCAATCCCGCTCCGATGACCTGACGGTCTCGGGGCGTCTCTCTTTCATCAATCGTTTCTTCTCGAGGTCGAGACGATCAGGGCGGCTACCCCCAGCGCCACGGCCAGTTGGATGAAATCCATCCAGGTTCCGACCGGTCGGGTGCTGAAGAAGAGGGGCAGGGAGGGAAGGGAGGAGTGCTCGTAGTTGCAGATGAGGACGACGAAGAGGTTGTTGGCGGCGTGGATCGCCAATGGGAACTCGTACCGATCGCTTCTTACCGCGATATAGGAAGGAATGAAGCCGAACAGGGCGTAGGAGAGGAGGACGGCGAGGTGGGTCCGGCTGTATGCGACCTCGCGATTTGCCAGATGGACCAGGGTGATGATCAGGGTGGTGGCCAGAGCCCTGATCGTCTTGCTTTGGATCTTCTTCATCAGTTTCAGCGGAATGATCCGAAAGACGATCTCCTCTCCGGTGGTCTGGATCGGGGTGATGACGAGCGCCATGGCGATGAAACCGATTCGTTTCCACAACGGCGTATGAAATACATGGTAGTCATGGGGATGGCGGATCGCACCGAGTGCCGAAAAGAGCGCCAGCACGGCCAGATAGGAGAGCCCTGACGAGAGGGCGAGGGGCCGGGACCACGCTTTTGTTTCGGTGACGAGGTCGATGAGGGGTTCTTTCAAGAGAACCGAGTGGGAAAGAATCAGGCCGAGGGCAAGGGCGAGGAAGGGGATGTTCGCGGAAAGATACGCCGGGACATATGGATGCAGCAGGGAGGTCGCGTAGAGCCCCACGCCGAAGAGGAACAGGAGGGCGGTGAGGAGCGTGAAGAGCAGGTGACGGGTTTTTTGTTCCATTGTTCTGTCAATGTACGGTATACTGCAAGGGATGTCTATTCTTGATGACCATCTCGCATCGGGCGCAGTGTGCGTCTTTCCTTCCGAAGCGGCACGAAGAAGCCACCTCATCGAGCATGCCCTGAAAAGCGAGGACGGGGTGGTCGCCGGCGATTCCGCCCTGAGCTTCGACACCTTCCGCGCCTCGTTCCTGCCGACCCGTCCCGACCGGATCCCGACAACCCCCCTGATCCGCTTCATCTTCGCTTACGAATTCATCGAAGACGGGAATCCGATCTCATCCTTCTACAATCCGAAGTTCCCCGAATCGAAGCAGCAGGTCCTCGGCGTCATCGCCTCGATGCTTCCCTCCCTTGGCGAGGTGCTCACTTCGGAGGTCAAGGCCCACATGCCCGGCGCCCTGTTCCTGCAACTGCAGACGGTGCATGCCGCCTACCGGGAGTTCCTCGATCGGAACGGCCTCTTTGAGCCCCGCTACGACCCGGTGGCCGTCCCGAGCGGCTGGGACACGGATCGGGAGGTGAGGATCCTCTACAGCGATCTTGTGCCGGAAGCGGCCGTCCTCCATGAAGAACTGGGCGGGCCGGAGTGGCTGAAGCTGATCCCGACTCCCCGGACGGATGCTCCCACGATCGATGTGTATGCGAACCATCTTCAGGAGATCCGCTCGACCCTTCGCAGGATCCGGGATCTTCTCGAACAGGGGGTGGCGACGCATGAGATCATGATCTGTCTGGCCAACGGCGACGAGCTGCTTGCGACCTTGGAGGATGAGGCGTTCTTCTACGGCATTCCGCTTTCGGTCCGCCAGGGCCGCTCGCCGCTGGAATATCCCGCCGGCCGCTTCTTCACCCTGCTGGACGAAGTGCACGGCGACCATTTCAGTCTCAGGAGCCTGAAGAACCTCCTCCTGGAGCCGGCGATCCCCTGGAAGGAGAAGGAACGCATCCGGAAGTTCGTACGCCTCGACCTGGGGGATTCGATCCTCTACGGATCGAAGGACCGTCCCGACTACTTCGAATCACGGCTGCGGGATCTTTCCTTGAGACGATCGTACTCGACGTTCCGCGATTCGCTTTCCGCGATCGTCCGGGCTACCTCGGTCGCAGACCTGGTCCGCTCGCTTTCGTTCTTCCGCGATGCCTTCTGGGAGGAGAGCGAG
>JAAZJI010000091.1 GCA_012800465.1 Spirochaetales bacterium | reverse complement strand
GAGGGAGGCGATCGCCTCGCTGTCACCGGCGCTGTGTGTCTTCTCGCCGAAAACGGGAACCAGCTTGCATGCGCCGCTTGTAAGGATCGTCGGCAACTTAGGCTTATAGCCGTAGCGGGCTTCTTGTAGAACCGAAATCTTCATAGATGGCACTCCTTGAAAACAATTCTTTCACTTCCTCAACATTAGAATAAAACACCGCTCCAGTTCAAGAGCGGTGTTCTTCGAAGTACCCCCTGGCGATATTTCGGATTGAGCGGTCGCCAATGATCCAAGCCATGAAGATGTCATGGATGATTGATTTCTACGTGGTTTCCAATGCTCCGAAAGTGCGGTATCCTGAGGCCATGGTAGAGCTGTACATCGACGCCGATTCATGTCCCAAGCCCTTGAGGGCGATCATCCTGAAGGCGGTCGTCAATCGAAGCCTCAAAGCGTTCTTCGTCGCCGACCGCCCGCTCAAGGACGTCCTGAAGGCGTACGAGGAGCACACCGCGCTGCTGCGGAGCGGGATCGGGCACGAGGAAGAGCGCCGGATGACCAGAAGCCCGATCACGATGGTCGTCGTGGAAAGCGGGGACGACCGGGCGGATCGATGGATCGTCGACCATGCCCCGCAAGACTCGCTTGCGGTCACCCGTGACATCATCCTGGCGGATCTGCTCGTGCAAAAAGGGGTCGTTGTTCTCGATGACCGGGGAGGCGTCTTCACGGATGAAAACATCGCCGAGCGCTTGTCGCTGAGAAACGCGATGACGACGCTCCGCGAATACGGGGTGTTCGCCGAGAAGCACAAGCCGATCGGGCCGAAGGAGATCCGGGAGTTTTCCGCGGCGTTCGATCGCGAGGTCACCAAGGCGCTGAAGCGAAAGGGGTAGGTCCGCCCCTTAAGGGGTGATGAAACATTCTATCGGATTACTCTACCGCAACACCCTGGAACGGGAGCTCCTGCTGAGTCGGACGAATGCGCTTTCCGAACTTGAATGCTCCCTCTGCCCGGTCGATGACGAGCGCTTCGACAGCGATGCCGACCTGCTGGCCTGTCTGTGCCGGGACCTGCCCGGCGCGCTGAGGATGAAAAATCTCACCAAGGATCATCGGCTTCTGATCTTCGCCCCGCCGAACCTGGCTCAAGTCTTCACCTACCTCCATGATTGGCGATGCGCTTCGGTATCGCTGAACGCCAATCCCGCCAAGATCCGTTCGGCGATCGCAAGGCTCCTGCAGCCCGCCGACGGAGTGATGGAGGTGCATGATCCGATTCACCTCACCAAACGGGAACGGCAGGTTCTTTCCCTGATTCTCAGCGGCCAGGCGACATCCGAGATCGCCAAGACCCTCGGTATCGCGAGGGCGACCGTCACCACGTACAAGAAGAGCCTCTACAGCAAAAGCGGAACGAACTCCCTGAGCCGGCTGTTGATCTGGGCGATGGTCCGCCAGCTGTAGGAATCAGAAGTCGGCGGATCTGGGGGAGCGCGGGTAGGGGATGACGTCCCGGATGTTTCCCATTCCGGTGACGTATTGGACCGCCCGCTCGAAGCCCAGGCCGAATCCGGAGTGGGGAACCGAACCGAAGCGCCTAAGATCCAGATACCACCAGTAGTCTTCAGGATCGAGCTTCAAGGCCCTCATCCGGCTTTCCAGGATCTCCAGGTTCGCTTCACGCTCGCTGCCGCCGATGATCTCTCCCAGGCGGGGGACGAGGACGTCCATGCCCCGGACCGTCTTCTCATCATCGTTCAGCTTCATGTAGAACGCCTTGATCTCCTTCGGGTAGTCGGTGACGATCACCGGAGAGTTGAAGACGACCTCGGTGAGGTATTTCTCATGCTCGCTCTGCAGATCCGTTCCCCAGGAGACGGGAAACTCGAAGGCGTCGTTCTTCTTCGCCAGCTCCTTGACCGCATCGGTGTAGGTCAGCCGGATGAACGGAGTCTCGATGATCTTCTGAAGGGTGGAACCCATCTCCGCCTCGTAATGCTTGCTGAAGAACGCCATGTCCTCCTCGTTCTTCTCAAGCACCTCACCGAAGAGGTATTTCACGTACTCTTCGGCAAGCGCCATGTTTCCATGGATGTCGCAGAACGCCATCTCCGGCTCGATCATCCAGAACTCGGAGAGGTGGCGCTTCGTGTTGGAGTTCTCCGCCCGGAAGGTGGGGCCGAAGGTATAGATGTTCTTCAAGGCCAAGGCGTAGGTCTCCCCTTCGAGCTGACCGCTGACAGTCAGGAAGGTCTGTTTTCCGAAGAAGTCCTTGGTATAGTCGACCCGGCCGTCCTCGGTCTTCGGCACGTTCAGCAGATCCAGCGTGGTGACGCGGAACATCTCGCCGGCGCCTTCGGCGTCGCTGGAGGAGATGATCGGGGTGTTGACATATACGAAGTTTTTATCCTGAAAGAACTTGTGCGTAGCCCAAGCGAGGGTGTTCCGCACCCGGGCCACCGCCCCGAACGTGTTGGTCCGGATCCTCAGGTGGGCGATCTCCCTCAGGTATTCCAAGGTGTGCCGCTTCTTCTGAAGTGGATAGGTGTCCGTCGGGCATTCCCCCACCAGGGTGAGGGCGCTTGCCGCCAGTTCGACGCTCTGGCCTCCGCCCCCGCTTTCCACGAGCGTTCCCTCGCAGATGACCGCGCTTCCGGTGGTAACGTCGTTGAGAGTGGAAAGGTCGGAAAAGGTGTTCTTGTCGAACACGATCTGGATGCCCTTTAAGGAAGAGCCGTCATTCACTTCCAGAAAACACACGTTTTTGGAGTCCCGTTTCGTCCGGACCCATCCTTCGATCGTGATCGGTTCATCCGAAGGGGCTTTTTTCAGTACATCGACGATTCGTTCTTTCATATCGCTTCCTCTCGACTTTGCGCCATTATGAAGCGTTTGGGTGAAACAAGTCAATGAGAAGCAGGAATATACAGATTGACACTTTTTGTAATAATGTATATATAGATATCAGAATCAGCCCTTGGAGGGTCTTATGTATCAGACAATTCCCCAACTATTTGAAACCATCGTAGAAAAATACCCATCCGTCGCCGCACAGCTCGGCAAGGACGAGAAGGGGGTGTTCCAACCGGTCACCTATCGTCAGCTCCATGAGGAAGTCTACGCCCTGGCGGCTTCCCTTTCTTTGCATGGAGTCAAACGCGGCGACCGGGTCGGCCTGATCAGCGACAACCGCAAGGAGTGGCTGGCAAGCGATCTGGCGATTCTTTCCCTCGGGGCCGCCGACGTCCCCCGCGGCCAGGACGCGATGAGCCACGAAGTGGAGTTCATCCTCGGCATCACGGAAGCGGAGTTCTGCTTCGTCGAGAACATCGCCCAGCTGAAGAAGGTCGCATCGCTGCTGGACCGGCTGCCTCATCTTGCCACCATCGTGGTGCTCGACCACAAGACGACGAACGAGCAGATCCGGGATCTTTCAATCGAAAGCGATGTCACCGTGCTTCTGTACAGCGAACTGGTCGCGGAAGGCAGGCTTCTTCTTCAGGATCCCGGACGACGCGAAGCGATCCGGGAGGCGATCGCTTCCGGCGATGCCGAAGAGACCGCCACGATCATCTTCACCAGCGGAACGACCGGCGAGCCCAAGGGCGTCATGCTGAGCCATCGGAACTTCGCCTATCAGCTGGAAGCCGTCCCGAAGCTGATCAAGGGACTGGAACCGGAACAGCGCTGGCTCAGCGTCCTGCCGATCTGGCACTCCTTCGAGCGGATCCTCCAGTACGTCATCATCGCCAACGCTTCGACGATCGCGTACTCCAAACCCCTCGGTCCGGTCCTGCTCAACGACCTGGCTGTCGTGAACCCCCATTGGATGGGTTCGGTCCCCCGCATCTGGGAGGCGGTCCGCAGCGGAGTGTACACCTCGATGAAGAAGACCGGTGGGATCAAAGCGGCTCTCTTTTTCTTCTTTACCGGTGTTGCCGCAACGTATGCGAAGAATCGCGATCTGCTCCTTGGCAGGGTGGCGACGTTCAAGAAGCGGAATCGCTTCATCGACATCAGCCGCTCGATTCTTCCCACTCTGCTGCTCCATCCCCTCTATCGGCTCGGAAACGCCCTTGTGTTCTCGAAGATCCGGGCGAAGCTCGGGACAAGCTTCATCGCCGGCGTCAGCGGCGGCGGTTCCCTGAGCGAAAGCGTCGATTTCTTCTTTGATTCGATCGGCGTCAAGCTCGTCGACGGGTATGGCCTCACCGAGAGTGCTCCGGTGATTTCGATCCGACCGCTTCAAAAAAGCATCAAGCGTACGATGACCGGCTTGCCGGGAACGGAGCTCAGAATCCTCGATGCGGAAGGTCGAACCGTGCCTCCCGGCAAGAAGGGGGTGCTGTACGTCCGCGGACCTCAGGTGATGAGCGGGTATTTCAAGCGACCCGAACTCACCAAGACGGTCCTTTCGGCGGACGGCTGGCTGAACACGGGCGACCTTGCGATGTGGACCCATCACGGGGAGTTCGCGATCGTCGGCCGGGCGAAGGACACGATCGTCCTGTCGGGGGGAGAGAACCTGGAGCCGATGCCGATCGAGGCGAGGCTTGCGGAAAGCGAGTACATCGAGCAGGCGGTGGTGCTCGGACAGGATCGGAAACATCTCGGTGCGCTGATCGTGCTGAACAAGGCCCGGGTCGCCGAATACCTGAAAGAGAAGAACATCCCGTACCTCGAGGAGACGATGACCCACCTCGGCGAAGTGAAGGACCTGATCGGTCGGACGATCGGGGAGATGGTCAGCACGAAAAGCGGCTTCAAGCCCTTTGAGCAGATCACCCGCTTCACCCTTCTGTCCAAGAGCTTCGAAGTGGGGAAGGAGCTTTCGGCGAAGCAGGAGCTGAAGCGGTTCGAGATCGACCGGATGTATGAAGAGGAGATCGAAGAACTCTTCGCCGGTTGAATTGCAATTAAGCCCCGCCTCCGATACACTCTCATCGAGGCGGGGCATGGCATGATCCAAATTATTGGAACAAAACAATGTAATGAGACGAAAAAAGCGATCCGCTTCTGCAAGGAGGCTCGGATCGCTCATCACTTCGTCGACCTGAACGAGCGTCCGCTCTCCCTCGGAGAGCTTTCTTCGATTCTCGACACCTACCGGGCGGAGGAGCTGATCGACACCGCCTCGAAGACCTACCGGAAGGAAGGGTATGCGTATCGGATCTACGATCCGCTTGAAGAGCTGAGGGAGCATCCCGATCTCCATAAGACCCCGATCATCCGCTTTCGCGGGAAGACCCGCCTCGGATTCGATGAAGCGATCCTTCGTGCCTGGGGGGCCTCGGATGCTTAAGCGGGCGGTTCTCGGCAGCGGCTCGAGCGGGAACGCCTACTACATGAGCGATGGAGAGACTTCGATCCTGCTCGACCAAGGGTTTTCCCTGATCGAGCTGAAGCGGCGGCTCGCCCGGTTCGACGCATCCGTCGATGAGCTCGACGCCCTGTTCGTCACCCATCTCCACCCCGATCATGTGAAAGGGGCGGGGATCCTGGCCCGAAACCGGGAGATTCCGATCCACCTCCATACGAAGGCGATCGCCCGCGATACCGGCGAGTTCACCGCCCTCGGCATCCCCCCGAACCAGGTGGTGGAAGTCGAGGTCGGGGAGGTGGTCCGGGTGGGGGCGATGAGAATCTTTGCGTTCGAGACCAGCCACGACAGCCCCGGCTCGGTCGGCTGGTATGTCGACCACCCCGACGAACGGGTGATGCTGTTGACGGATCTCGGCGAGACGACCGAGGAGCAGAAAGAGCTCGCCGGAAAGGCAAGCGTCCTCTTTCTGGAAGCGAACTACGATGAAGGGATGCTGGAAGCCGGCCCCTATCCCCGGTTTTTGAAGAATCGGATCCGCTCCGGAAAGGGACACCTTTCCAACGACCAGGCCTTCACATTCATCGAGGAGAGCGGGTTTGCCGGAAAGGAACTCTATTTCGTCCACCTCTCGGATATGAACAATGATCATAGACTTCTGGAAGAGCAGGCCAAAGGTCTTGTCTCAACTCCCTTTGTCGTGTGTGAAAAGAACCGCTGGTACGGAACAATTGGAGCAGCAAGGTGAAAAAGAAGAAGAAAGAACCGGTCATCAGCAAGAAGAAGATCAGACGGATGAAACGGTCCGACGGGCTGAAGATGAAGCTCGTCGACAGGTATACGATGGATCGGGTCGTCGCAGGCGGCGCGAGCCGCCATCCCAAACGGATCGCCCTTCGGATCCATTCAGAAGAGGGAAGCGAGCTCACCTATAGCGAATTGAAGCGCAAAAGCGATGCGGTCAGCCTGTATTTTCTTGAACAGGGGTTCGTCAAAGGGGATCGGATCGCCCTCATCGG
>JAAZJI010000090.1 GCA_012800465.1 Spirochaetales bacterium | reverse complement strand
TCTATACGGGCATCATCTTCCACGCGATGGGAATCCCCGAGTCGATGTACACCGTCCTCTTCGCCTTGGGCCGTCTGCCGGGCTGGATCGCCCACTGGCTCGAATGGGCCGACGATCCCTATCAGAAGATCGCCCGCCCCCGCCAGGTCTATACCGGCCTTGCGAAGCGGAAGGTCGTCCCTCTGGTCGACCGGGTCTGACCGAGTTTCAGATCAGGGCATAGAGACGCTCTCCGTACTCCTTCGTTCCGAGCAGGGTCGCGCTTCCTCCCTCTTTTTCGATCAGGGAATGGAAGTCCTTCGTCACGATTCCGGCTTTGATCGTCTTCCTGACCGCCTGATCGAGGAGGGTCGCAGCTTCATCCCACCCAAGGTGTCGGAGCATCAGGACGCTGGAAAGGACGAGCGAAAGCGGATTGACCAGGTCCCTTCCGGCGATGTCCGGGGCGGTTCCGTGGGTCGCCTCGAAGACCGCGTGCCCGCTTTGGTAGTTGATGTTCGCCCCGGGGGCGATCCCGATCCCCCCCACCTGGGCGGCAAGGGCGTCGGAGATGTAGTCGCCGTTGAGATTCAGGGTGGCCACCACGTCGTACGCTTCCGCCTTGGTGAGGATGTTCTGCAGGAACGCGTCGGCGATGCAGTCGTTGATGATGAGATCCGCCTCCCCTTCCCGTCTGATATGGTAGCCGTCCGGTTCCCTGACCGCTGCGAACTCGCTAGCAGCGAGTTCATATCCCCATGTTCGAAATCCCCCTTCGGTGAACTTCATGATGTTGCCCTTGTGGACCAGGGTGACGCTTCGTCTTTTGTGGGCAAGCGCGTACTCGATCGCGCTTCGGACCAGCCGCTCGCTTCCCTCTTTCGAGACCGGCTTGACCCCGATCGCGCTCGTTTCGGGAAAGCGGATCGACGAGACATGCATCGCTTCAGCGAGGAAGGCTAACACTCTTTTCACCTCTTCGCTTCCCGCCTCCCATTCGATTCCGGCGTAGATGTCCTCGGTGTTTTCCCGGAAGATGACCATATCCACCAGCTCGGGATGCTTCACCGGCGAGGGAGTGCCTTCGAAGTACTCCACCGGCCTCAGGCACACATAGAGGTCCAGCTCCTGGCGAAGGGCGACGTTCAGCGAGCGGAGCCCCTTGCCGACCGGGGTGGTCAAGGGTCCTTTGATCGCGATCTTGTGCTTCCTGATCGCTTCGAGGGTCTCCTCCGGCAGATACGTCCCCACCCGATCGAACGCCTTTTGTCCGGCAAGCACTTCTTTCCATTCGATTCTTTTGGAGCCTTGATACGCCTTGGCCACGGCGGCATCGACCGCCTTCAGCATCACGGCCGTGACCTCCGGCCCCACCCCGTCCCCTTCGATGTAGCAGATCGTCCGATTCATCACGTGCGCTCCTTGAGAATGTTCAGTAGCCCGCCTTCGATCAGCATCGCCCGCTGCTCCTCGGTAACGTCGCAGCGCAAAGGAATCTCCAGACTCCTCGTCCTGTTCTTCAGGATGACGGTCTGTCCGGCGAGCTGCGTACGGATGTTCTCGATGACGATCTCGTCGTTCCGACCGAGCTTCTCATAGTCGGATTCATCGATGAAGGTCAGCGGAACGATTCCGAAGTTGCAGAGGTTGTTCTGGTGGATCCGTTCGATCGAGACCGCGATGACCGCCTTGACGCCGAGGTACATCGGACAAATCGCCGCGTGCTCCCGGGAAGACCCTTGTCCGTAGGAAGCCCCGGCGACGATGAAGTTGTCCTTGTCGCGATCCCGGTTCTCCGTGCAGCGCCGGGCGAAGAACTCGTCGACCGGTTCGAAGACGTATCCGGAGTAGACGGGGATGTTCGAACGATATTTGAGGCGGGCGCCCGCGGGCATGATGTGGTCGGTGGTGATCTTGTCCCCGACCTTGATCGCCACGTACCCGTCGAGGGAATCGCTCAAGGGGACGTTCGCCGGCGGATCGCCGATATTCGGTCCCCGGACGATCTTCACGGAGCTTCCGTCTTCCGGGGGGAAGATGAACATCGAATCGTCGACGATGAACTTTTCCGGATTCACGACCCGGGGATGCTCGATTCCATGATCCCCCAAGGGGTCGGTGAAGACGCCGGTCAATGCACTCAGGGCCGCGGTCTCAGGGCTGACCAGATAGACCTGGGCGCTCTTGGTTCCGCTGCGTCCTTCGAAGTTCCGGTTGCTCGTTCGAAGGCTCACTTCATCGGTTCCCGGACTCTGATGGTTCCCGATGCAGAAGCCGCACGCCGTTTCGAGAATCCGTGCCCCGGAAGCGACGAGCTTTCCGAGCGAACCGTCCTCGGCGAGCATGAGAAGCACTTCCCGGCTGCCGGGGGCGACTCCGAAGGAGACGTTCGGGGCGATCTTCCTTCCGGCGAGGATGTCGGCGACCTTCCTCATGTCCGCATAGGAGGAGTTGGTGCAGGATCCGATGAGCACCTGGTCGACCCTCGTGCCGACGAGCGAAGAGACGTCGGCGATGTTCCCCGGCGAATGGGGACACGCGGTCTTGGGGACCAGCGTCGAAAGATCCAGTTCGAACGTTTCGTCATAGACCGCCCCTTCATCGGCAAAGAGCGGGACATACGCCTCCGAACGGTCATGGGCTGCCAGGTACGCACGGGTGTTCTCGTCGCTGGGGAAGATGCTGGTGGTGACGCCCGCCTCCGCCCCCATGTTGCAGATCGTCGCCCGTTCGGGAACCTGGAGAGTCTTCACCCCCTCCCCCGTATACTCGAAGACGCAGTTCACGTTCCCCTTCACCCCGTACCGCTTAAGAACCGCCAGGATCACGTCCTTGGCGCTGACCCAGGGGCGGAGTCTGCCCTTCAGGCGGATCTCGATGATCTTGGGAAAGATCAGGTGGAAGGGGTCTCCGGCCATCGCGACGGCGACATCCAGTCCGCCGGCGCCGATCGCGATCATCCCGATTCCGCCACCGGTCGGGGTATGGCTGTCGCTGCCGAGCAACGTCTTGTCGGGGACACCGAAGCGCTCCAGATGGACCTGATGGCAGATTCCGTTCCCGGGACGGGAGAAGATCACCCCTTTGGCGGCCGCCACCGACTGCAGGTAGCGGTGGTCATCGGCGTTTTCGAAGCCGACCTGGATCGTATTGTGGTCGACATAGCTGACCGCCAGCTCGTTTTGGACCCGGGGCAGGCCCATCGATTCGAACTGCAGGTACGCCATCGTGCCGGTGGCATCCTGGGTGAGGGTCTGGTCAATCGTGATGCCGATCGCTTTCCCTCGCTTAAGCGTCCCCGTCCTGAGATGGGAGCCGAGAATCTTTTCCGTCAGGGTGAGCGCCATGAGATCCTCCTTGGAAGTGATTATGCTCCATTCTAGCGAATACGTCTTCGGTTGTACATGCTGAACAGAATCTCCCCGCCGACCGCGGCCGCCCCGAGGGTCCCGACGGAAAAGAGCACGTTGGAAAACCCGAACTTCTGATACAGCCACCCTCCTCCGACCGAGCCGAGGATCGTTCCGATCGTGAGCAGCACCTCGTGGATGATCATCCGCTCCGAGCGTCTGACCGCACCGCTGGAGCCGTGGAAGATCGATTGGGCATAGGCGAAGGAGAAAAGGATTCCGAAGAGAAGAAAGAAGAAGCCATAGAAGAACAGGGAAGAAAACCGCAGGGCGCTGAAGCACAGAAGGGCGAAGAGCCCCTGGACGAGAAAGATCAGGGATTTCCTGAAGTGCCAGAAGGAGAATCTTCCAAGGAGAAAGAAGCCGATGCAGGAAGTGATGCCCCGGATCAATAGAAGCAGTCCGACGTGGGATTCCCTCAGCAGCAGCTCTTCATGGGCGTAGAGGGGGAAGATGGTAAGAATGATGCTCATCCCGCTGTAGAGCACGACGATCCCGACCCACGCATAGAACCGCAGCGGCGTCGAGCTGTCGGTCAATCCGCTTGTTTCGATGTGGGTCGTCTCGCCCGGAACCATCCGGATCGCGGGAACCAGGGTCGAAACCACCCGGATGCCGATGAACACCATGACGAACAAGCCGATGGAGACGAGAAAGGCTAGGATCGTCGATCGTTCGATCAACAGGCCTGCAAGGTAGGATGAGAGGGCGACCCCGAGCGACCAGGAGACGTTGAACCCGTTGACCGCCCTGCCGAGCTCCTTCCCCTCCTTGCCTCGGCTGAACCACTCCTCCACGTGCGGCCAGAGGAAACTCATCCACATTCCATAGAGGAAGAGACACAGATACGTGATCGCAAGATGATGCACGCTCGACAGCACCAGGATCGAGGCGCTCATCCCCGCAAGCGAGAGCATGATCGCATGACGGGGGCGCAGATTCGAAGGAAGCTTCCCCTTGATCAGGCAGGAGACCAGGTAGGAGGTCGGTGCCGAAGCCGCGGCAAGCCCGATCATGGAAGATGAAAGGTCGTAATGATAGCGAAGGTGATAGACCAGCGTCAGGTTGATCATCGCGATCGCGAGCTGGCTGAAAAACGAAGCGAGATTTATCGTATGGAACTGAATTGAACTACTTTTCATTCCCACGCTCCTCCATGATTGCCCAAGTTGGATAAAACCTATACATTTAAGCCATGAATAACAACCTCCTGGCAAACAGTGCGTTCGTCTCCGCCATGCTTGCCTTCCTTGTTGCTCAGCTTCTGAAACCGTTCGTGAATGTGATCTTTGAACGAAGGTTCGTCTGGCAGCTGTTGTTTTCCACCGGTGGCATGCCCTCCAGCCACACCGCCGGAGTGATCGCCCTGGTCACTTCGATCGGATTGACCCACGGCTTCGGCACCGCCTATTTCGCGATCAGCTCCACCTTCGCCGCGATCACCATCCACGATGCGATGGGAATCCGACGGGCGGCGGGTCAGCAGGCGGAGGTGATCAACGAATGGAGCAGGATCCTGAGCGACATCCACAACGAGGGACAGTTCTCCCCGAAAAACCTCAAGACGATGCTCGGCCATTCCTTCAGCCAGATCCTCGGCGGGGCGCTTCTGGGCCTCATCATCGGCCTGCTCGTGACGAGCTATTGACCTGTTTGCATACTTATACGACCATCCTCGAAATACTTGACATTTTTTGCATATCTATCCATGATGACCGGTATATATATGCAAGGAGATGCAAGGAATGAAGAAACGGATCGCGTTGCTCGTATTGGTTGTCGTGGTTGTGGGTGCAACCGTGTTCGCAGGTGGTACGAAAGAGTCCGTCGAAGGATATGTCTTCGCCAGCGATGCCACCTGGCCACCGCTTGAGTTCATCGATGAGAACGGGAATCTCACCGGATTCGAGGTCGAGCTGATTCCCCTGATCGCCGACAAGGTCGGCGTGCCGATGACCGTGAAGAACATTCCCTGGGACACGATCTTCGCCGGGCTCGCCAACGGTGCCTACGACGCGGTCGCCAGCGGGGTGACCGTGACGGAAGAGCGGAAAGCGACGATGGATTTCTCGACGACGATCCTGGAAGCGGGACAGGTGGTCATCATCCGGGCCGCCGACCAGGGAAAATATGGCGGGATCGACGACCTTGAGGGCAAGGCGATCGGAGTGCAGATCGGGACCACCGGGGATTTCGCCCTGGAAGAGTATCCCGTCGTCACCCGGGCGTACGATGAGATCGGGTTGGCGATCGAGGATCTGCTCAACAAGAACGTCGAAGCGGCGGTCTGCGATTCCCTCATCGCCAGCGATTTCGTGCTGGCCAATCCGAACTACCAGGGAAAACTGATGGTCGTCGGCGAAGCGTTCACCCAGGAGGATATCGCGATCGCCGTCCGGAAGGGCGACACGAAGCTTCTGGGCCTGATCAACAAGGGTCTTGAGATCGCGATGGCGGACGGCTCCTTCGACGCGCTCAAGGAGAAGTGGAACCTGCTGTGATGGAATACCGGCCGGGAGGGGAGCAGCGCTCCCCTTTCGTTCGACCTGAATAAATATACGAAGAATCTTGACTTGATTCGCATAATTATGTAAGAAGAATCCCCGATGAACGATCAAGAATTGGATGAAGTCAAACTCCAGGCGGTCCGGGCGAAGGTGCTTTCGACGGATCCTCACGCCACCAGGAAGAAGATTCCCACGATCACGATGACCGACGGGGTCCTGATCCCCCGGAAGGACAGCGGACACCTGTTCAACTCGTGGCGGATCACCTTCCTCGGCGCCTTGATCCTGCTGGCTTTCCTCGTGATCTTTCGGCCCGACCCCTATCGTTCGATCTTCCTGGTCACGATCAAAGGAGCGCCCGTCACCTTCCAGGCGACGATCTTCGCGATCATCGGAGCGATCGTCATCGGAACGATCACCGGCCTGGGCTCGGTAAGCAAGAAGCACTGGGTGAACATCATCAGCGGAATCTACGTGGAGACGATCCGGGGGATTCCTCTCCTGGTCCAACTGATCTTCATCTACTATGCGATGGGCCGCTTCTTCAAGATCGAAGGGATGGTCGCCGCCGTCACCGCGCTGGCGATCTGTTTCGGGGCGTATATGGGCGAGATCGTCCGA
>JAAZJI010000089.1 GCA_012800465.1 Spirochaetales bacterium | reverse complement strand
TCTTCTACATCTCCGCAAGCCACAATCCGATCGGGCACAACGGATTCAAGTTCGGGAGGGACGGGGGTGTGTACGGCCCCGGGGAGGCCGAACGCCTCGCCGAGCGCTTCCGCGACCTGGTCGACGACGGCTTGAACCACTTCGCTCTGCTCCGATCACGGTCCGAAGACCTCGATCCCGAGGTCTATCGGCAGACCCTTGAGCGGATCGCGGCGGAACGGGAGAAAAGCGCACAGCGCTATCGGACCCTCGCCCTGACGGTCGCGACCAAGAGCACGGAAAGGAACGTCCATGACCAATTCATCGAAACGATGAGACTCGAGCATCGACGCAAACCGCTTGGAATCCTCGGGGAGCTGAACGGATCGGCCCGCGGCTGTTCGATCGACCGCGCCCTGCTGTCCGAGCTGGGAATCGGCACCGCTTTCATGCATGATACCCCCGGGGACGTGGTCCATCCGATCGTTCCCGAAGGAAAGAACCTCTCCCTCTGCATGGAATCATTGACGGCCCTCCATCGGAAGGATCCCGCATTCGTCCTCGGGTACGTCCCCGACAACGACGGCGACCGGGGCAACATCGTCTACATCAACGACGAGAACGAAGCGACGATCGTGGAGGCCCAGACCCTCTTCGCCCTGACCGTCCTCTCCGAGCTCGCCCAGAGCCGGCTTTCCGATCCCAAGGCCCCCCTTGCGGTCGTCGTGAACGGACCAACCTCCAACCGGGTCGATGAGATCGCCCGGCATTTCGACGCGAAGGTCTTCCGGACGGAAGTGGGGGAAGCGAACGTGGTGGAGCTCGCCGACCGCAAGCGCAAGGAGGGATACATCGTCCCGATCCTCGGAGAGGGCTCGAACGGAGGGAACATCTCCCACCCAGCGAAGGTCCGCGACCCGCTGAACACCCTGCTCTCCTTGGCGAAGCTCCTGAACCGGAAGGAGCTGGGCGAGCTGTGGTTCTCCCTTTCGGGACGGGAGCGACCCGCCTCGCCGAGTCTCGACACCCTGATTCGATCCCTGCCCTCCTACACCACCACCGGAGCGTTCTCCCCCCTCGCCCGGCTGAGCGTGGAGATCGAACACGGCCTGCTGAAGAGCCGTTACGAGGAGTTCTTCGAGGAGATCTTCACCCGGGACCACATCCTGTTCAACAGCTTCGGGATCGCCTCCTACAAGATCATCCAGACGGAAGGTGCGGAAGAGCGGATCGGAAGCGGTCCGGCCTACCGCACTCCGCCCTACAACGGCGGCTTCAAGGTCGGGCTCTACGACGATGAGAACGTGATGACCGATTTTCTCTGGATGCGGGGCTCGAAGACGGAACCGGTCTTCCGCCTGCTCGTCGACTGCAGAGGCGACGACCTAAATCGCCACGATTATCTTTTGGAGCTGCACCGCCTCATCATCACCCGGGCCCTCCAATCATAGCTACAGCCCCAGGGCTGCCACCGCCGAGCCGATCGTCGGCGAGTCATCGATCCGGACGAAGCGGTAGTAGCGCTTGTACGTCCGCTGAAGGTATTGGTGGAGGTAGCAGTTCACGTACTCGAGAAGGTATTCCGTCTTGTAGAGGGTCGTGCCGTCGGCGTTGATGCACACCGGCCTTCGGGGATCCGTTCCCGCCCCGCTCTTGAGGATCGTCGAGGTGAGGTTCGCCGCCGTCAGCTTCGCCGCCCGCTCGATGACGGCGTTGATGATCTTCCAGAGGACATGGGCGTCCTTCTCGTCGCCCTCGACGCATTGGACGAGTTCATACTCGGGATTGAACGGCATTTCCAGGTAGTTGCTCATCACGGTGGTCGAAAGGGTCCCGATCCGTTCCTCATACCGCTCTCCGAAGGTCTCGGAGAAGAGTCCGGCATGGATCGCCTCTTTGATGATCGAGCCGCAGATCGGCCCGAGATAGGAGCCGCTGATCATCTTCTCGAGGTGATACTGGTCGGGCTCCTTGGTGGAATCGAAGAACTTCCGGTCGAAGGGGCCGGGGCAGAAGGCGAAGTTTCCCGATTCGATGTTGATGATCTGCGTCTTGGAGGGGTCAGCGGAAAGCTTGACGATCTTCCTGTTCGATTCGACGTAGGCGGTGTTCGTCCCCGTGCCGAGGATGAAGCCGATATATCCGCTGTAGGGAACGTCGCTCGGCGTCCCCTGGCCGGCAAGCAGCGTCGCGACCGTATCGTTCAGCACGGCGACCTTCTTCTTCCGGACGTCGTGCCCCCGGCTTGCCAGTTCGGCCAGGAGGCTCTTGCCCAGCGGCAGGCCGACCACCTCGGGCGCCTTGATCTCCTTGGAGAAGACCAGAGGGATCCCATCCCGGTCGCAAGTGATCTCGGCGGCGTAGGAGAAGCAGAACCCGATCCGGTCGCTTTTTTCGATCAGCCGTTCGACCTCGTCGGCGATGATCGAGAAGAACTCCTTCGCCGACACTTCGCTTCTCACCCCCGGCATCGAGGTCTTCCTGAACTCCGAGATATGAGGATTCTTCTCCCGGTCGAACCGGACGAGACAGGTTCGCAGGTTGGTGCCCCCGGCATCGATCACGATGACCGGCCGATCCGCCGGGATGGTTTCGCTTGTCGTGGTATAGGTCGGAATCATCTTCAGTGACGAATTACGGTCACCGGCGAGACCTTTTTCCATCTCCGTCAGGAACGATGAGACCAACATCTCCATATCGATCTGATCGGCATCAATCTTGAAGCGATTGAGGAACTCTTCGGTCTTCCGGACGATTTCGTGCATTGTCTACTCTCCGTGTACTGACAGGTGTCTCGGCTCGATTACAAAATACCCTTCCTGGTCGGTAAAAAGCAAGAACGAACCGTTGATCGTCACTTCGGTGGAGAGCCGGGTGCCGATCGCCTTCACGTCGACGACCGCCTCGATCGGATCGATCGCCTCTCCGGTAACCGCTTTGGTCATCAGGCTCGCCAGCGTGACGCCCTCCCCCCAGACGGTGCTCACCCGTCCGGTGAGCGCAACCTGTCCCTCCTCCCACTCATGGGTGTCGAGGAAGAGGAGGGCCACGTCGTTCAAGGGGCCTTTAGCGCTTTGAAGCAGGGAGAGCAGGAAGTTGCTCTGCGGCTTGTTCAGGGACTGATAGGTCCTCCGATAGACTCCGAGATCGGCATTCTTCAGATCGAGCGCTTTGGGGAGCGTGGCTCTCGCCTCTTTTTCAAAGACCGATCCGGGCAGGTTCAGCGAGGGGGTGTTGAGGAACGCGGCGATGTTGGCGATCGTGGCGTCGCTGATCGCGGTGACCGCGATCAGGATGTCCCGCTCGCTTGGTTTTGCCGACGCGAGCGGGGAAAGAACGAGGAGAAGAAGGAGGACACATCCGACGATTCGTTTTTTCATCTTGTAGCCATCATAATGGGAAGAATCGATTAAGACAATGAAGAAGAGGTATGATACACTGAAGCAATGAACAAACCGTCCATTCTCTGGTATGACCTTGAAACGTTCGGGCTCGACAGCCGCGGGGATCGGATCGCCCAGTTCGCCGCGATCCGGACCGACGTGGACCTTCAGCCGATCGAAGAGCCGATCGTCCTCTACTGCAAGCTCAGCGACGACTACCTCCCCGACCCCCTCTCCTGTCTGGTGACCGGAATCACCCCGCAGGAGGTGAATGAGAAGGGGCTCGTCGAGGCGGAGTTCATCCACAGGATCAACATCGAGTTCAGCAGGCCGAACACCACCGTGGCCGGCTTCAATTCGATCCGATTCGACGACGAGTTCATCCGAAACGCCCTCTATCGGAACTTCTTCGACCCCTATCGGAGAGAGTATGAGAACAACAACTCCCGGTGGGACATCATCGACCTGGTTCGGGCTACCTACGATCTGCGGCCGGAGGGGATCAGGTGGCCCGAGCGCAATGAGCTGGATCGCCCAGTCTTCCGCCTCACCGCCCTGACCGAGGCGAACGGCATCGAGCATCTTGGAGCCCACGACGCCCTCTCGGACGTCCGGGCGACGATCGCGGTCGCCCGCCTCATCAGGGAGAAGCAGCCGCGGCTCTACCGGTATTCCTACGACCTGCGCTCGAAGAACCGGGTCAAAAGGGTGCTGAAAGCCCCCTTCGGCGGTGAGAAGGGCACCCTCGTCCTGCACACCAACCCCCTCTTCTCCTCGGAACGGGGCAACACCCGCCTCATCCTCCCGCTCACCTACCTCAAGACGAACGCCAACGCGGTCGTGTGCTTCGATCTGAGCCACGACGTGGAGCCGCTCCTCTCGGCGACGGAGGAGACGGTGATGAGCGCCCCGGGGGTCTTCACGATCTCGATCAACAAATGTCCGTTCGTCTCGCCGGTGAACGTGCTCACCGAAGAGCTGGAAAAGAAGCTGGGGATCGACTCATCCCTGGCGGCGACCCGGGCGGCGTACATCAGGACCCGAGCCGACGTCCTTGCAACGATCCATCGGGTGCAGGACACCTTCGAACGGATCGACGATGTCGACTATCAGATCTACGACGGGTTCTTCACCGATAGGGACCACCAGGTCTTCGAGGCCCTCCGCCAAGCGGAACCGAGGGAAAAGATGGGCTTTCTCAACCGGGTCGGGGACCCCCGGTTCGGTCCCCTTCTCTTTCGGTACGTCGGACGGAACTGGCCGGAGGCGTTCACCGAGGAGGAGCAAAGGCGCTGGACCGGTCACTCTGCCAACCGCACCCTCAACCCGCCGGGGGATGGGAAGATGACGTGGAAGTTCTTCTACCGGAGCATCGAGGAGAAGCTCGAGTCCGCCGACACCACCCCCCGGGAGAAGCGGATCCTCGCCGATCTGAAGGAGTACGGCACCACTCTTGAAGCGAAGATCTTCGGCTGATACGTCCAGCTATGCAAAGCAAACCTCCTTTTGTATACTTCCCCTATGCTTGAGAAGTTAGCCGAATACCGGGATCAATTGGACCAGATCGATGCTCAACTCGCCGACGGCGAGACGATGAAGGACATGGACCTCTACAGGAAGCTCACCCAGGAGCGCAGCCGCCTCCAGCCGATCGTCGACGAGCTGACTCGCCTTCAGGATATCACCGACCAGATCGCCGACGCCAAAGAGCTGCTGAAAGAGGAGACGGATCCCGAGATGATCGCCCTGACCCGCGAGGAGCTCCAAAACCTTGAAGAGGCCTTGGACAAAACCACCACCGCGGTGAAGCTGCTCCTGATCCCCCCCGATCCCCTTGCGGGCAAGGACATCATCATGGAGATCCGGGCGGGCACCGGCGGGGACGAAGCCGCCCTCTTCGCCGCCGACCTCTTTCGGATGTACTCCCACTACGCCGACACCCGATCCTGGAAGATGGACATCCTCTCCTCCAACGAGACGGGGATCGGTGGATACAAAGAGCTGATCGTCTCGATCAGCGGCAAGGACGTCTACGCCTCCCTCCAGTATGAAAGCGGCGTCCACCGGGTTCAGCGGGTTCCGGAAACGGAAAGCGGTGGAAGGATCCATACCTCGGCGGTCACCGTGGCGGTGCTGGCCGAAGCGGAGGAGACCGACATCGAGATCCGCTCCGAAGACCTTCGGATCGAGACGATGCGCTCCAGCGGTCCCGGAGGGCAGAGCGTCAACACCACCGACAGCGCGGTCCGGATGACCCACCTGCCCACCGGCCTCGTGGTGATCTGCCAGGATGAGAAAAGCCAGATCAAGAACCGGGCGAAGGCGCTGCGGGTGCTCCGTTCCCGCCTCTTCGAGATGGAGGAGGAGAAGAAGGCGAAAGAACGAGCGGAGGACCGCAAGAGCCAAGTGGGCTCCGGGGATCGGAGCGAGCGGATCCGAACCTACAACTTTCCCCAGAACCGCCTCACCGACCACCGGATCAACCTCACCCTGTACAAGCTGGATTCGATCATGGCCGGCGATCTGGACGAGGTGATCGAAAACCTGAAGATCGCCAGCGGAGAGGCCGCGCTCGCCGAGGCGTAGGATGACCCTCACCGCATGGATCGCCGAAACGAGAGCCCTCTTCATCGAACAGGGAGTCGATGACACCCCCGACCTCGATGCCCGCCTCCTGCTCGAACACGTGACCGGATGGGATCGGAGCCGGCAGATCGTCAACGCCGCCGAAGAACTCTCTTCCCACCAGCTCGATCTTCTTGAGAACCTGCGATCTCAACGGCTTGAAAGCCGCCCGATCGCCTATATCATCGGCTCGAAAGAGTTCTACGGGCGATCGTTCCTCGTCGACGAACGGGTGCTCATCCCCCGTCCGGACACCGAGATCCTCGTCGAGACGGTCCTCGACGCGATCGAACAGGGCGTCGTCTCCCGAACCGATCCGATCATCGACGTGGGCACCGGAAGCGGCGCGGTGGGCATCACTCTCGCCGCCGAGCTCGATCGTATGGTACTCTTGAGCGACATCAGCCCCGATGCCCTGGTCGTCGCCCGGACCAACAGCCGGAGGATTCTCGGAACGGAGCTCGAGACGATTGAAGGCGACCTGCTTCCTCCGGGACGGAAATATGGTATCATCGTGAGCAACCCCCCATACCTGACCGATGAGTGGATGGCGGCGGTCGATCCAGGCGTCCGGTACGAACCGACTCTCGCCCTCCGGGGGTTCGGAGAGGACGGACTTCAGATCATCAGGGCGCTGGTCGCCGAGAGCTCGAACCACGGTTCGCTCTTCATCGAATGCGATCATCGCCAGGCAAGGAAGGTGGCCGGGCTCTTTGAAGAGCACGGCTTTACGAATGTGACGATTCGACGCGATCTGCACGGTTTGGATCGCGTCGTGTGGGGAGTACGAAGGTGAGTGCCCAGCTGATCGAGCGATTCATCCAGAAAGCGTTCAAGTATTCGCAGGAGGATCGGGAGAAGATCCTGGCCGCGGCGACGTTCTCCGCCGCCAAGCATGAAGGGCAGAAGCGGGCCAGCGGCGAGCCGTACATCATCCATCCCCTGGCGGTCGGCGAGATCCTGATTCAACTGAAGATGGACGCCGACACGATCTGTGCCGGCGTCCTCCACGACACCCTCGAAGACACCGACACCACCTACGAGGAGCTCTCCCGGCTCTTCGGCAAGGCGGTCGCCGACATGGTGGAGGGTGAAACGAAGATCGCCAACATCAAGACGATGAGCAAGTCGGTCCAGGAGGCGGAGACGATCCGGAAGATGTTCTTCGCGATGAGCGAGGACATCCGCGTCATCATCATCAAGCTCGCCGACAAGCTGCACAACATGCGGACCCTCCACCATCTGAAGAACGAACGGGCCCGGGAGATCGCCAACGACACGCTGGACATCTACGCTCCCCTTGCGGACCGCCTCGGCATCTCCTGGGTGAAGGACGAGCTCGAGGACCTCAGCCTGAAGACCCTCAAGCCCGACACCTACAACCACATCCAGGAGTACCTCCTGTCGAAGAAAAGCGAGCAGACGGCCTACCTGACCCGGGTGGAGAAATCGATCTACCGGGCGTGCGGGGACGCGAACATCACCGATGTGCTGGTCACCAGCCGCGCCAAGCACGCCTACTCCGTCTACATGAAGATGAAGAAGCGGAAGAAGGAGATCGATGAGATCTTCGACATCCTCGGAGTGCGGATCCTCTGCACCTCGGTGATCGACTGCTACACGATCCTGGGGGTCGTCCACCGCCTCTGGCCCCCGATCGAAGGACGGTTCAAGGACTACATCGCGATGCCGAAGGCGAACAACTACCAGAGCCTGCACACCACCGTGATGGCGCTGGACGGCAAGCTTCTGGAGATCCAGATCCGGACCCACGAGATGCACTTCACCGCTGAATACGGGGTCGCCGCCCACTGGTCCTACAAGGCGGAGACCGGAAGCGAGAGCGGCAACTGGGCGCAGATGGACGACGAGCAGTTCACCAGGATCGTCAGCAAGCTCAAAGCGTGGTCCAGCGAGATCGAGAACAGCGAAACCTACATGGACGACATCAAGGGGGATCTCCTCCGGGATACGATCTACGTGTTCACCCCCAAGGGGCACATCGTCGAACTGCCGAAGAACGCCACCGCGCTGGACTTCGCCTACCAGATCCACACCGAGGTGGGGAACCGGACCACCGGGGCGAAGGCGGACGGCTCGATCATCCCCCTGAACGCCCCGCTGAAGAACACCCAGGTCATCGAGATCCTCACCAGCCCCAACGCCCGGCCGCACGTCAACTGGCTCCGCTACGCCCAGACGAACAGCGCGCGGAAGAAGATCCGGGCGTGGCTGAACAAGTACGATGAGAACATCCTCATCGACAAGCAGATCATCGCCAAACGGAAGGAGATCGAGCAGGCCCAGGCGAAGATCGAGAAGCGGCCCCCCGAACAGCCGGTCGACGGCGATGAGGAGCAGATCATCCGCCAGCACGTCGATCCTTCACGGATGAAGTTCCGGGTCGGGGATGAAAAGAATATGATGATCCACATCGCTCAATGCTGTAACCCGGTCAGAGGTGATGATATCATCGGCTACGTCAGCCGAGGCCGGGGCATCATCGTTCATCGAACCGATTGTCCCAACCTCAAAAACAT
>JAAZJI010000088.1 GCA_012800465.1 Spirochaetales bacterium | reverse complement strand
TCGTTGTAGCGGATGTATCGGCTCTCATCCATCGATTCCAAGCTCCTTTTCACAGACAACGGTATACGTCAAGAGATTGTTTTCCCGATGGGAGTGAAACAAAGCAACCGAGGTCGGAGAGATTTCGATCGGTTCGATCATCGGCACGATCGGAATGACGGTTTGGCGAAAGAGAGTGATGTGCGGCTTATATTTCCCCCCTTTGGCGATGAGTTTTTTGGCGATGAGCTCCTGTTCAAGCGTCTGCTGCAGGACGGTAAGCCGTTCATCGGGTTCGACGTGAAGAATAAGGGTGTTGTGTCTTCTGGAAGGGAAGAGCCCGAGCCGTTTCATGTTCAGCGTGAGGACGGGCGGATCAATCCGATCGAGGATCGAACAAAACACATCCAGATACTTTTGTTCGACTTCGCCGATGAAGGAGAGGGTGAGGTGGTAGTTGTCCTCGCGAACCGCCTTTCCTTTGGTGACATACGGATCGATCGATCCGCTTACCCGTGCGAGAGCGATCTTGTCTTCTTTCGAGAATGTCAAACCAAAAAAGAGGCGCATACCTAGAGTATACACGATGATCGATGGAATAAAACATTCTCGTTGGTGTATAGTGGGGAAGGAGGCTCATATGCACATTGTTTTAATCGGGGCCGGAAGCGCCCAGTTCGGTTTAGGGTCCTTGGGGGACATCATGCAGAGCAAGCTGCTCGCAGGCTCTTCGATCGCATTGGTTGATATCGACGAACAAGCGCTTTCGCGAGTGAATACGATCGCCCAGACGTTCATCAAAGAAAAGGGATTGAACTTCACCGTAACGGCAACCACCGACCGAAAAGCCGCCCTCAAAGGCGCTGATGCGGTGATTATCTCGATCGAAGTCGGCCAGCGCTTCCCCCTCTGGGAGGAGGATTGGACCCTTCCCCAGCAGTACGGATCACAGCAGATCTATGGTGAGAACGGCGGCCCCGGCGGCCTCTTCCACGCCCTGAGGATCACCCCGGTCATCGTTGAGATGTGTGACGACGTGATGGAAGTCTGTCCCGATGCGTGGGTGTTCAACTATTCGAACCCGATGACCGCGATCACCACCACCGTCCTCAGGAAATACCCGGATCTGAAGTTCGTGGGACTCTGCCATGAGATCGCCTCGCTGGAGCGCTATCTTCCCTCGATCCTCGATACGCCGTTTGACAACCTCGAGCTCAAAGCGGCGGGATTGAACCACTTCAGCGTCCTTCTCAGCGCCCGCTACAAGGACAGCGGCAAGGACGCCTATCCCGACATCCTTGAAAAGGCGCCCGCCTTCTTCGAACGGGAACCGGGCTACAGCGACATCCTCGCGTACCTCAAGGAGCATCCTCAGGAGCTGCAGACCGAAGGCTCGACCAACCGAGCCCTCCCCAAGGAGATTAGAAGCAGGAAGAGCTGGGCGGACCGGGGCCTGTTCAAGGAGATCCTTAAGACCTACAGGTTGCTTCCGATCACCGTCGATTCCCACATCGGCGAATACATCTCCTGGGCCCATGAGGTCGCCGACCACAAGGGGATCAAGGACTTCTTCGAGCTCTACCAGATCATGCTCGGGTTCAAGAAGACCGGGATCGAGCTCAAGGCCCACGAGCGGATCTCCTTCATCCTGGACGGGATCGTCTCCGACTCAGGGTATGAGGAGAGCGCGGTGAACATCCGCAACGACAACCTGATCCCGGACCTTCCCTCCTGGATCGCCGTCGAGGTGCCCGCCCGCGTGTATGCCAAGGGGATGGAGGGCCTCGCGTTCCCCGACTATCCCAAAGGGTTCGCAGCGCTCCTACGAAACTACACGGGAGTGTATGACCTGACCGCCGAGGCGATCCTCCACAGGAAGAAGGAGTATGCGATCCAGGCGATCTTGGCAAGTCCGATCGCAACCCCCTACAAGGCAGCCGGTGAACTGGTCGAGTTGATGATCCAGCGCCAGGAGAAGTGGCTGGGATATCTTAAATGATGAAGCGCAAAAAGGCCTCCTCATTGCCGAGGAGGCCTTTTTAGCGGCAAAGGGACTCGGACCCCTGACCTAGCGGATATGAGCCGCTTGCTCTACCAACTGAGCTATGCCGCCAAAGAACGTGTGTACTATAGCCAAACCTCTTTGTCTCCGTCAAGGGGGTTTGAGGATGAAAGGCCTTTATGGTAGGATAGGGGGCCAAAGTGAGGATCGAGATGGAATATACATCGCTGAACAACGGGGTAAGGATTCCCGTCGTCGGGTACGGAACCTGGCAAGTCTCCCCGCAGGAAGCATATACAAGCGTCCGATCGGCCCTGGATGCAGGATACCGGCACATCGACACCGCCGCGGCGTACGAGAACGAGGCGGAGGTGGGGCAGGCGATCGCCGACAGCGGCATCAGGCGGGAGGAGGTCTTCCTCACCACCAAGCTCTGGAACGCCGTTCGCGGGTATGAAGAAACGCTTCAGGCGGCGAAAGAGTCGATGGAGAAGCTCCGGGTCGAATACCTGGACCTCTACCTCATCCATTGGCCCAATCCCGCCCCCCACCGGCACCGGTGGAAGGAGGCCAACGCCGAAAGCTGGAAGGCGATGGAGGAGCTCCATGAATCGGGGGCGATCAGGGCGATCGGGATCAGCAACTTCGAGGTGCGCCACATCGAAACCCTGCTCGAAAGCGCCAAGGTCGTTCCCCATGTCAACCAGATCCGGCTCTTCGCCGGCGAGCAACAGCGCCAGCTCGTCGCCTACTGCCGGAACAAGGGGATGGTCACCGAAGCGTACAGCCCCCTCGGGGTAGGAGGGATCCTCTCCAACGAACTCATCGAACGGATCGCCGAGGAGACGAAGCGGACACCCGCCCAGGTCGCGCTGCGCTACAACCTCCAGAAGGGGCACGTGGTGCTCCCCAAAAGCGTGCACCGCGCCCGGATGGAGGAGAACCTGAGGCTCTTCGATTTCGAGCTGGACCGGGAGCAGATGATCCGCCTCGATGCCCTTCCGAATACGATCAGCGCAACACGGAACCCGGACGAGGTGCCCTTCTGATGCTCGGGTTCTTCATCAAAAAGGCGTTCTTCGACGGATGGGACAACCTGATCTCGATGGTGGTCCACAACCTGGGCTACCTTGTCATCTTCTTCGCGTTCTTCGGCGTGCTTTCACTTGCTTCCTCCAATCTCCTGTTCTTTCTCATCATCATCCTCGGTGCGGGAGCGCTTGCCTTCTATACCGCCGGGGCCGCTTCCGCAACCTGGGCGTACGCCCACTATCAGCGGCCGGGATTCAGCGATTTCAAGCGCGGGATCCGGATCTCCTGGCGGCACGGCCTGCTCTTCTGGTTTCTCCTGCTGCTTGTCCTCACCCTGGTCTTCCTGGTGATCCCGTTCTACCTGAGCTTCGAGAACATCGTGGGACTCATCTTGGGGGTGATCCTCTTCTGGGTGACCTTGCTGCTTCTCTTCGCCCTGATCTATTTCTTCCCCCTCTTTTTCGCGATGCAGGGCGACCGCCCGATGAAGACGCTGAAGAAATCGTTCCTGCTCGTCCTGGACAACCCCTTCTTCACCCTCTTTCTGGCGGTGTACCAAGTGATGAACACGATCTTATCCCTTTTGTTGGCATTGTTGGCGCCGGGGTTCACCGGCATCAGCCTCGCCTGCAGCGTCGCGACGAAGCTGCTCCTCTTCAAATATGACTATCTGGAGGAGCACCCCGAAACCGATCGGAAGTCGATTCCCTGGGACGACCTGCTCTACGAGGAGCGGGAGGCGGTCGGTCCCCGGTCGCTGAAGGGGATGATCTTCCCGTGGAAGGATTGAGATGACCTTCGAAGTTGAGATGAAGGCGTGGGTTCGCCGGGCCGAACCCTTGAAGCAGCTCCTCGATACGAAAGAGGGGCTGCTCTACGTCGGCTTCGAGGAGAAGGAGGATGTGTATTATGCCCTGGAGGAGACTCCGCTTCTTCGGATCCGCAAGGGGATCGTCAACGGAGAGCGGTCTCTGGTCGTCACCCACAAGAAACGCTCCGTCGTCGACGGAATCGAGGAGAATCTTGAATACGAGTTCTCCGTCGATCCTCTGCAGGAACAGGCGGTCCATTCCTTCTTCACCGCCCTTGGATATCACATGGCGAAGCGGAAGTTCAAGCGGGGATGGCGCTACCGCAGGGTTCACACGACCTCTTCCCCCGGCTTGACGGTGGAGCTCGTCCACCTCGAAGGGCTGGGGTGGTTCCTCGAGGTGGAGACGCTTGCGAAGACGAAGGAGGACCGCCTTCAGGCCCGAAAGGAGCTGACGGGCTTCTTCTCCTCGGTGGGAATCGATTCCTCGGCGATCGAATCGAAGCCCTATCTTCAGCTGATTGGGTAGGAAGGGATCTCCTCGAGGCCCAGATACCGGCTCAGGACATCGATGATGATCGCATGGTCCTCCGTGTCCCTGAGGCCGGAGACCAAGACGGCGCCGACCAGAATCGAATCGATCGTGCGGATCGGAAATCCGCCGCCCCCGGAGACGAACTTTGCTGGATCCAGGCCCCGATCGAGCAGGGTGGCGCCTCGGCTTCGAAGGAAGAGGGCGTACCGCAGGGTGGATGTTTCGAAGTGCCGGACGGTATTGAACTTCCGGTCCAGCCAGGCCTGCGAGCCGTAGTTCGTCTTGTCGCCGCCGTAGTGGAAGAAGGTCTTTCCGTTGATCGAGCGAATCGAGACGGCGACCGGGAGGTCCTCCTTCACGATCTTCCCGTAAAACAGATTCCCAAGTTCCCATGCGACCGAACTGTCGAACCTGTCGAACCGTAGCAGCTTCTCCTGCCGTTCGACGATATCGATCAATGTCTGCAGATCTTCCATCATTCCTCCATCGGGTAGACCAGGTTCCACCGGCGTCTGAGCTCATCCATCACGTTCATCACGGCGAGAATCTCGCTGTGCGGCATCTGCTCGCACTCCGTCTTGCCTTCTTCGATCGCCCGTCGGCACGCTTCGACCTGGAACTCGAAGCCGGTGATCTGTTTGAAGGGTCTGTAGGTCTCGATCAGGGTGTACTCCTTGTCGTAGACCCGGATCCCTTCGCAGTTGTTGATGTTGTCGAACTCGATATATCCTTTGGTGCCGAAGAGCGCACCCCTCCGATTCCCGACGCTGAGCATCGAGGCGTGGAGGGTCGCCATCTTTCCGCCTTCCCACGTCAAGGTGATCGAGTTCGATTCATCGACGCCGGTCTCCGTCCACGTGCACACTCCGTCGATCGTCTCGATCCTGTTTCCGAAGACCATCATCGCGAAGTTGATCGTATAGACCGACAGGTCGAGCAACGTCCCGGCGGCGAGCTCGGGGTTCCACATCCGTTCGACCCGGCTGACCGGATAGGCGAGGTTGGCCGTCAGGGTCCGGACCTCCCCGATCACCCTTCGGGCGAGGATCTGGTCGAGAACCGTGCGCATCGGAAGATACCGGGTCCAGATCGCTTCGGCGACGAGCAGACCCTTCTGTTTTCCGAGATCGAGAACCTCCCTGGCCTGAGCGGCGTTCACGGTGAACGCCTTTTCGCAGAGCACATGCCTGCCATGCTCCAAGGCGAGCTTCATGTGTTCCCAGTGGTGGGAGTGGGGGGTGCACACATAGACCAGGTCGACGTCGGGATCCTTGAGCATCTCCTCATAGGAACCGTACGCCTTGGGGATCGAATGGGTGTTCGCGAACTCCTTGGCTTTCGCCAACGACCGGGATGCGACCGCATGGAGGGCCACCTTCTCCATCCGATTCACCGTGGTCGCCATCTTGTGGCCGATCGTTCCGGCACCGAGAATCGCCATCTTCATATCTCATCCTCCTTGCATCTATGAGTATATCGCAGGAAGGAAGGATTGAAAAACATATCTTGTTACCAGGCCGGAATCAGAAGCTCCTTGTCGAGACGAGGGTCGAAGATCCGATGGCTTTCCACCCCGTAGACGGATTTCAGAATCTCCTCGGTGACCACCTCGGCCGTGGGGCCGTATGCCGCGACCGCGCCATCCTTGAGAAAGATGATCCAGGAGGAGTAGGCCTGGGCGAGGAGCAAGTCGTGCAGGACCGCGACGACGGTATAGCCTCCTTTGACGAGATCCTGAAGCAGGTGCATCACGCTGCGCTGGTGGGCGATGTCGAGGTGGTTCACCGGCTCGTCGAGGAGGAGGATCTTTCCGTCCTGGGCGAGCGCCCGGGCCAGAAGGGTCCGTTGGAGCTCCCCTCCGGAGATCCGGGTGACGGGAGTGTCTCGAAGCTCGAGGACCGAACAGGTCTCCATCGCCGTGTGGATCCGCTCAACGTCATCCGGCAGGGGATTCGCGTACCGGCCCATCGCGACGGTCTCCTCCACGGTGAAGGAGAAATCCAGCCGTCCGTCCTGTGGAACGAATCCGATCCTTTGGGCAAGAGCCTTCTGCTTCAGGGTCGAAAGATCGGCTTGCTCGACCCGGATCGCTCCTTCTTTCGGTTTGAGCTGTTTATACAAAAACTTCAACAAACTGGATTTCCCGCTGCCGTTGGGCCCGGCCAGCGCGATGAACGCCCCCTTGGGGAAGGAGAGGGAGATCCTCTGAAACAACGTCTTGTCCTCGTACCCGCCGGTGAGGGCGTCAATCACGATCGCGTCAGCCAAACCGGTACCTCCCCTTGAGAATCAAAAACAGGAAGAGCGGTACGCCGAGCAGGCTCGTGATGATCCCCACCGGCAGCTCCCCGGTGGGAATGAGGATCCGGGCAAGGGTGTCGCTGAAGAGCATCAAAAACCCGCCGGTCAGGGCGGTGGGAAGGATCAGGCGCCGATGCTTCGCCCCGAGGACCAGGCGGGTGACATGAGGGGCCATCAGGCCGATGAACCCGATGACTCCGAAGAAGGAGACGCATAAGGCGGTGGCGAACGAGGAGAACAGCAAGAGACGATGGCGGACGCTCTCCACCTCAAGCCCGCTTGAACGGGCCGACCCCTCGTCGAGGAGGAGCAGATCAAGGTTCCGATGGTTTCCGAAGAGGAAGAGGAAGAGAAGAGCCGCGACGAGGGAAGCGATGGCGACCTGGTTCCAGGTGGCCGTGGAAAAGGTTCCAAGCGACCAGGCGAGGATCCGCTGATACTGCTCCCGGTTCAGAAAGAGCAACAGGGTCATCGCCGCGGACAGGATGTAGTTCGCAGCCACTCCGCTAAGCAGCAGGACGGTGTTGCTGGAGCGTTTCCGGCTCGCAAGGGCGAGGATGAAGAGGGTCGTTCCCGTCGCACCGGCCAAGGCGAAGAAGGGAAGACCGAATCGGGAGGTCAAGCCGAGATAGATCGCGAGCGCGACCCCGAAGGAGGCACCGCTGCTGACCCCGAGAATGAAGGGGTCGGCCATCGGATTGCGAAGAACCGCCTGGTAGGAGACGCCTGCAAGGGCGAGAATCGCCCCTGCGCAGAAGGATGCGATGATCCGCACCAGGCGGAGGTTGAGGATGATGTACCGTTGGGCGGAAGAGGTGTTGCCTCCGGTGAAGACGCCGATCGTGGCCTTCAGTCCGATCCGGGACGAGCCGATCGCAAGCGATGCGAGCGCCAGCACCAGGGTGGCCAGCAGGACGATCCACCCGAGGTGTCGCCTCATCCTATCGTTCACCGTCGATCAGGTCGAAGAGGATCTGAAGCGCCTGCGCGCTTCGGGGCCCTTGGCGCAAGACGATGTCCGCATCGAAGCCCTTGACCGTCGCCTTCAGGTCGCTGTACGGCTTGGAAGCCCGGAACTCGCGGATCGTCGCCTCTTCACTCTCTCCCCATCTGGGTGAAAGAAGGATCAGCGCGGGATCCTTTTCGACCAGCAGCTCCTTGGAATACGTCCAATACAGCCCGTCAGCGGCGACATTCAATCCTCCGGCTTTTTCGATCATCTCATGGAGGAACGTAT
>JAAZJI010000087.1 GCA_012800465.1 Spirochaetales bacterium | reverse complement strand
CGGGGTCTGATGGCTCGCCCCAGCGGTGATGTCATCGAGTTCCCGATCAAATCGAACTTCAAGGAAGGCCTTTCGATCATCGAGTTCTTCATCTCGACCAACGGAGCCCGCAAGGGGCTCTCCGACACCGCGCTGAAGACAGCCGAGGCGGGATACCTGACCCGCCGTCTGGTCGACATCAGCCAGGACGTGGTGGTCAACGAGGAGGATTGCAACACGATCAACGGCATCTGGCGCGGAGCGATCAAGGACGGGGACGAGATCGTCGAGTCGATCAGCGAACGGATCGTCGGACGGGTCCCCGTCGAGGACATCCTCCATCCCTTCAGCCGCGAAGTGCTCGCCAAGGCGAACGTCGAGATCGACGAGGCGACCGCGCTGGCGATCGAGGAGTCGGGTCTGGAGAGCGTGCTGCTGAGAACCGTGCTGACCTGCGAGGCGAAGCACGGGGTGTGCGCCAAGTGCTACGGACGAAACCTGGCGACGAACCGCCCGGTGGTGATCGGCGAAGCCGTCGGAATCATCGCCGCCCAGTCGATCGGCCAGCCGGGAACCCAGCTGACGATGAGGACCTTCCACGTCGGCGGAACGGCTTCGACCAGCGCGGAGGAGAACAAGCTCACCTTCAACTACCCGGTGATCATCGGCTCGATCGGCGGGGCGCGGGTCGTGCGCGAGAGCGACGGGATCAACGTCTTCACCCGCAAGGGGACGATCGAATACTTCCGCGTCAATGAGATCATCGAGGAGGGAAGCTACGACGAGCTTCTGGTCGAAGACGGATCGATCGTCGCAAAGGGAACCCCCATCTATGTGAAGAAGGGCAGGAACGTCCTCTCCAAGGAGAACGGATCGGTTCGGATCGACAACGGCAGGGTGTACCTGCTTGGACACTCCACGCTCCATGCCGTCAAGGCGGGCAGCGAGCTTCTGGTCGATACCGGCGCGTTCGTCGAGGCAAAGGGCACGATCGTGACGTTCGACCCGTTCAGCGAACCGATTCTCGCCGAAGAGAGCGGATTCGCCTCGTTCGTCGACATCAAGCTCGGAACCACCCTGATCGACGAGGTCAACGAGGAGACGGGCAACATCGAGAAGAAGATCACCGAGCACAGCCTCGAGTCGCTGCAGCCGCGGATCGAGATCACCAGCGAGAAGAAGGGCAAGGGCGAAGTGCTTGCCGTCTACCTCCTGCCCGGCGGCTCCTACATCCAGGTCGCCGAGAACGCGAAGGTCACCAAGGGGATGATCCTGGCGAAGCTTCTCAAGGAGGGGATCAAGACGAAGGACATCACCGGCGGACTTCCCCGGGTCGGCGAGCTGTTCGAGGCCCGCCGCCCGCGCAACGCCGCGATCCTGGCGAAAGTCAACGGTCTTGTGAGCTTCGGGAACATCGTCAAGGGCAAGCGCACGATCGTGATCACCGATTCCTACGGCCATGAGTTCAAGCACATGGTTCCGATGGGTCGGAACCTTCTGGTCCGCGACGGGGACAACGTCGAGGCTGCCGAAGCGTTGTGCGACGGTCAGATCGACCCCCACGACATCCTCGACATCCTCGGCGAGAACGCCCTGCAGTCGTTCCTTGTGGACGAGGTCCAGGAGGTCTACCGGATGCAGGGGGTGAACATCAACGACAAGCATCTCGGCGTGATCGTCCGCCAGATGCTGCGCAAGGTGGAGATCGCCCATGTCGGCGACACGAACCTGATCCACGGCCAGCAGGTCGACAAGTTCCGATTCTTCGAGGAGAACGACCGGGTCATCGCCGAAGGCGGCGAGCCGGCGGTAGCCCGCCCGCTGCTTCTTGGAATCACCCGCGCGTCGCTGTCGATCGACTCCTTCATCTCCGCCGCGTCCTTCCAGGAAACGACGAAAGTCTTGACAAATGCCGCTATTGCTGGTAGTAAGGATGAGTTGCGCGGATTGAAGGAGAACGTCATCATCGGCCAGCTCATCCCCGCCGGGACGGGCATGCGCAGATATCGGGACGTGAAGCTTCAGGATGAAGAGCTCTTGGCCCTGCAGCAGAAGGTCGATGCGGTCAAGGAGTCGCGCCGTCAGGAGATGATCGAGGAAAACGATGAACTCGATCAGGAAGACGATGTCATGCAGTCCGCAGACGACTTTGCCGACGACTACGGGGATGATGAAGAGTAAGTTTCATCATATGCCGGAATGCGTCGCAGGTTCCATGCTGATGCGGATCAGGATATGAGGTGTCGCCCGTTGGGCGGCACGGATCCCCGTTGTGTGAGAAACGGCGGGTCAACGAATGAAAAGGGAGTGTATCGAAGCGATGCCTACTATCAATCAGCTGGTACGAAAGGGCCGGAAGCAAGCTGTCCACAAGACCAAGTCCCCGGCTCTTGAGGGTTGTCCCCAGAAGCGTGGCGTGTGCACGAGGGTGATGACCGTTACCCCGAAAAAGCCGAACTCCGCCTTGAGGAAGGTCGCCCGTGTGCGCCTTTCCAACGGT
>JAAZJI010000086.1 GCA_012800465.1 Spirochaetales bacterium | reverse complement strand
GAGCTCCTCGTCTACCGCTCTCGAGCGCTCGATCGTCTCGGCGAGTCGGCGAAAGCCTTGGAGACGATCAGGCTCTACGCCGCGTTGACCCCGCCTTCCCGTCAGAAGCATCAGGAGCTGAGCATCGACCTCGCTTTGAAAAACCGGGATTGGGCTTTCCTCATCACCCAGGCGGAGATTCTTGCCGAGCGGAATCGCCTGACGGTCGATTCGGCGAAAGGGTATTACCGGGCGCTTCTGAACACGGGCAGGACGCAGGAAGCAAAGACCCTCTTTTCAGAAGCGATCCGGGGGACCGCCTCACCCTATGAAGAGGCGAAGTTCCTCATCGCCTCCGAGGTCGACCCCGCAGCTCTGTCAGCCCATCTGGAGGGCCTTTCGCTCGACGAACAAATCGACCTCGCCCTGGAGCTGGTTCCTCCGGGATTGGATCCTTCGATCGCCGATGCGTGGTTCATCTCCCTCAGAAAAGAAAAGAGTGATACAATCGAGCTTCAGCGCGTGTTGGCGCTTCTTGCCGGCCGGGCCGGGCGAAGGCATGAGGAGGCCGAGTACGCGCTGCTCTACCAGGGAAACAAGGAAACCGATGAATAATACGATCACCCGGATCCAAGACGAGCTGCTGATGGTCCGCAACCCCGCCCGCTATGTAGGCGGCGAATACACCCGAAACAGGAAGGAGCCGAAGGAGGGGGACCTCCGGTGTGCGATCTGTTTCCCCGACCTCTACGAGATCGGGATGAGCAACCTTGCGATCAAGATCATCTACGACCAGCTGAATCGGATCGAGGGGATCCACTGCGACCGGGTCTTTGCCGTCGCCCCCGACTTCGAAGCGCTGCTCAGGAAGAAGGACCTTCCCTTGTACACCCTCCAGGCCGGGCTCGGCCTCCATGCCCTCGATCTCCTCGGCATCTCGATCGGATATGAGCTGACGGCGACGAACATCCTGCAGATCCTCGATCTGGGGAGGATACCGATCCGGGCGAGCGAGCGGGGGGAGGGGGACCCGATCGTGATCGGGGGAGGACCTGCGGTCACCAACCCGCTTCCGTTCGGATCGTTCCTGGACTTCGTCTACATCGGCGAATCGGAGGGCGGGCTGGACGAGGTGGCCCTCACGCTGAAGAAGGCTAAACGGGAAGGGTGGAGCCGGGCACGAAAGATCGAGGCTCTGGAAACAGTGTCTTTTCTCTGGTATCCCGGCAAGACCTCCACGCTTCGGCATATCGACCACGCCTTCCCGGAAAAACGGATCTTCCGGCACTTCGTCGTACCCACCATCCAGGTTGCGCAGGACAACGGGGTGGTGGAGATCATGCGCGGCTGTCCCAACGGTTGCCGCTTCTGCCATGCCGGTCAGTTCTACAAGCCCTACCGGCAGAAAGAGCTCGCCACGGTAGCAGAAGAGGTCGGCCAGTTCGTCGATGAGTACGGATACCGGGAGATCACCCTTTCCTCCCTGTCCAGCGGCGACCATCCTCAGATCGAAGCGATGATCGACCTCCTCAACGCGACCTATGCCCATCGGAACATCTCCTTTTCGCTTCCCTCCCTGAAGGTGGACACCTTCAACCTCGGAATCCTGGAGAAGCTCGGCGAGGTGAGGAAGAGCGGGCTGACCTTTGCGATCGAAACGCCGAAGGAGGCGTGGCAGCGCGCGATGAACAAACCGGTTCCCCTCCGCCAGGTGGTCGAGATCATCCGGGAGGCGAAGGAGAGGGGTTGGCGTCTGGCGAAGTTCTATTTCATGGTGGGCCTTCCGTTCGTGGATCGACAGGAGGAGAGCCGGCAGATCGTCGAGTACCTCGGGACGGTATGGGAAGAGACGAGGATGAACATGAACATAAACATCGGCACCTTCATCCCCAAGGCCCATACGCCCTTCCAGTGGTGCGCCCAGCTTCCTCCCGCCGAAGCGCAGGACCAGCTCCATCACCTCAAGAAGATGATCATCGCCCGGATCAGAGGGGCCCGGGTGAACTACCACGATCCGACGATCAGCTACATCGAGGGATTGGTAAGCCGGGGGGACGAGCGCTTCTCCGATGTGATCGAGAGCGCCTACGGCAAAGGTTGTCGGCTCGACGCCTGGGATGAATACCTTGACAAGGAGAAGTGGTTCGAGGCGATCGGGGAGGCCTCCTACGACGTGGACTCCGCGATCCGCGACGGGTATCGCCTCGACGAACCGCTTCCTTGGGACGGAATCAACCTCCGGGTCGGAAAGCCGTACCTCATCAAGGAGCATGAGCGGGCGAGAGCTCTTCTGCTCACCGGCCGCTGCACTCCGGAGTGCACCCATCGGTGCGGCTCGTGCACTCCCGCCCGCAAGGTGGTCGATGCCGAACGGCTCGATGCCGTCGAGTGCCCGAATCCACAGGAACGCCCCAGCCCGCTCTCCTATGTGCAGGCGCTCGTCACCTACCGGAGGGTCTTTCCAGCGACTCTGGTCAGCCACATCAATACGATGAGAAACGTCGAGATGGCGCTGCAGCGCTCAGGCCTGAGGGTGCAGTTCACCCAGGGGTACAACCCGACGCCCAAGCTCGAGTTCGTGAATCCTCTTTCGCTTGGAATCACCGGGGAGGCGGAGATCCTCCTGATCGAACTCGTGGACGATCCTTCCATCACCGAACCGATCGTGAAAAAGGCCCTCGGAGAAATACTCAATGAAGGCTTTGAGATCACGAGCGTCGTGTTTCTTCCCGGGGGGAAGAAGCGGACCCTTGCCCGTCACCTCGTCGCCAGCCGGTATGAGATCGATCCGAAAGGAGACGAGCAGGCTCTCGAGGCTCTGCGAGTGCTGGTCCGAAAGCCCGAAGAAGGCGCTGCGGTGAAGGAGATCCGGGACGGTCGCTTCGAGGTGATCGTCTTCGGTGAGCGGAACATGATCAAGCTGATCTTCGGAAAGGATGCGGACAAGTTCGAAGTCGCTTCCAAATACGCGATCACCCGGACGCACCTCTATGCCGGGGAGGTCGGAACCTCCTACGGCGAGTTCATGCTTCGTCTTTAGCCCGCTGCCAGAAGGCTTCCAATTGATCGAGGCTCGCCGCTTTGAGATCCAAGCCCTCTTCTTTCGCCCGGGCGACCACCCGGTTGAAGCGGCCCCGGACCTTCTCATTCGTCCGCCGGAGCGCGTATGACGGGTCATAGCCCAGGAAGCGGGTGAGATTGATGACGCTGAAGAGCAGATCCCCAAGCTCCTCCTCGGTGTCACCGCCTTCCTCCAGCGACTCCCGGACCTCCTCCATCTCTTCTTGGACCTTCTCGAAGACGCCGGAGGAATCGGGCCAGTCGAAGCCGACCTTCCTCATCTTCCGCTGGATCTCGACGGCTTTCTCGAAGATCGGCAGAGTGGAGGGGATCCGACTGAAGAAGTCATCGTCCGCCGCACCTTTTCCCTCTTTGGCTTTCATCCGGTCCCAAAGGACGAGGACATCATCGGGACTGTGGGCCGAAGCGGAGGAGAAGACGTGGGGATGGCGTCGGATGAGCTTCTCGCTGACGGTGTTCAACGCTTCGATCACGAAGGTCTCGTCGCTCTCTTCCTGGATGTGACCGAGCATCAGGACGTTCAGGAATACATCCCCGAGCTCTTCGATCATATCAGGCGCGGATCCGCTTCTCAGCGCATCCAGGTACTCGTAGGCCTCATCGATCAGGTTCAGGGTGATATCCTCGCCGGTCTGCTCCCGATCCCAGGGACAGCCGTTTTCGCTGCGCAGATGGGCGATGATCGTCCTGAGCTGATCGAGCGCTTCCTCATAGCTCTCATGGGCGGTATAGGTGTAATCGATCATGAAAAAAAGTATACCGGAATCTTCAAGCATGGTACACTGTGCATATTCTATGAACACACCAATGTACATGGCGATCATCGAGGAGATTCGCTTCCAGATCGCAAACGGAATCCTCAAGGAAGGCGGGCGGCTTCCATCGATCCGAAATCTCGCCAAGACCCTGAACGTCAGCGTGATCACGGTGAAGCGGGCATACAAGGAAGTGGAAGAAGCCGGCTACATCACCACGATCGCGGCGAAAGGGTCGAAGGTTTCGATCGGGGCCAGGGACCGGATCAGAGAGGAGTTCCTCGCCACGATCAGGGAGCATGTGACGATCGCATACCTCCTTGCCAGGAAGCTGAAGATCTCCGATGCGGAATTCGGCATGCTCTACGAACTGGTCAAGGCGGAACACAACGGATAGGAAAGGAAGCGGACGGGGATAGTCCGGAAGGAATATCCACCATGTCTCTAGTTGACAGAATATATATTATTTATATATCAGATTCTGATGCTTCCCAGATACGCGATGTCCGTCCAGTAGATATTGGTGAAATCACCCTGGGAGATGTTGATCGCCGCAAAGAGATGGACGTACATGTCGGAAGGATCGTATGAGGCTACATCGGCATCTTCCGACTGGATCGACGAAAAACGCTTTTGCTGTATTCTGGTAAGTTCATCGTTCGTCCGGTTCTTGTACAGAGGATTCGTGGTGGTTACAGTAAAGATTCCCTCATCTTTTATGTATTCAAGCACGACATCGGTTTCGATCCGGGCTTTCAATGTGATCAGCGCTTTGGTCGGATCGGAATACATCACATGATAGTTCGGCGATGTGAAGGTGCCGCCTGACGTGTCGCTGAACGGATAGACCACATACTCGTTGTCATACGCGTCTTTGACCGAAAAGATTCCATCGGCATATGCACCGGATCGGATGTGACGTCCGTACGGGGCTTTGCCGGCTTTCTCTTCGAACGCCGTCCGGAGGCGGGATGATGAGAACCCGTCGAATGTGGCATCTGAAGCGGTAATCGCGTATCCAAGAAGGATCTTCGGCCCGTGTTCCGGATCGATCCTGCCGAGCTCCTCCGAAGCGCCCTGACTCACCGTATACCGTGCGGTGGTCTTGGTCTCTTCCTTAAGGTGCACCTTGATCGAGCTTTGAATCGTGAAGATCGTGGGAATCCCGCATCCGAGGAGCACGAAAAAAGCGGATACGATGAGAACAGGGCCAATCCTCTTCTTCATGTATCCGCCTCCTCGGGGCCTGTTATGATCGTCTACAGGAATGCGATCCGATTCAAGGCCAGTTTCGCATACTCGGAGTTCGGGAACTGGTCGGCCAGCTGCTGGAACGTCGCTTTGGCAAGGTCGGTATTGCCCCTGCCCTCTTCAAGGCGTCCCTGAGCGAACAGCGCCTTCGGCGCTTCGGCCGCTTCGAAACCGAACTCGTCGATGATTCTCGTATAGTATTCAAGAGCTCGCTGAACATCACCCATATTCTCGGCGCTGGCCGCCGCGTTGGCGAGGGCCAGGCTCTGGAAGTAGGTTCCCTTGCCCATCCGATATACGTCGCCGAAGTGATCGATCGCATCCTGATAGGAACCCTCTCCGAAGGCGAATGTGCCAAGGAGATATCGTGCTTTCAGAGCGGGATACCCTTTACCGTCGGAGGCGAGCGCATCGAGTCCGGAAAGCAGGTCCTCCCTCTTCTCGGCATATGATTCATCATCTTCGCCGAGGCTCTGGAAGGTCTGGTATTCGTGTTCAAGGAGATCCAGCTCATTGAACAGCCTGTCCAGCTTCCTGGATTCGTAGATGCCGATGCTCACCAGCGCGATCGCGGCGATGAGGACCACCACGGAAATATAAGCGATGACCACGCCCCATTTCAGGAAGAACCTGCTCAGGGAACCTTCGATCCGCTGGGCCACGGTCAGCTCTATGTCACTTTTTCTATCACTCATATCCTATCTCCGTGCTACAAGGTATGGACGGAGGCGGCCAGGGCCGCCTTATGTCGTAAAGCGGGAATCAGTTCCCGTCCCTCTCTTCATCCTTGTAACGCATCATATCTGCAAGGGAGAAGGTATCGCTTTCATCGTCTTCGTCATGGATGTACTTGGCAATCTCCGATTGCTGGGAGCGTCTGATCATCTCCTTGATCGAGAGCGAAAGCTTCTGCGTAGAGGGGTTCAGCTCGACGACCATCGCCGTGATCGGATCGCCGACCTTGAATTTCTTCAGGACTTCGTCGGTGTACTCCTCATCCGGGCCGACGAGGTTGAACTTGCTGATCAGGCCCTCGATCTCGCCGGGAACCTTGACGAAGACTCCGAAATCGGTGACGTTCGTTACGGTTCCGCTGATCGTCGAGAACTTCGGATAATCCTTGCGGAGCGTCTGCCAGGGGTTGCCCTCGAGCTGTTTCACCCCGAGGCGAATTCGGCGCGAATCCGGTTCGACCCGGATGACCTGCACGTCGATCACGTCGCCCTCGCTGCAGAAGGAGGACATGGACTTCACCTTCTTCGTCCAGGAGATGTCGTCGAGGTGGAGGAATCCGTCGATTCCCTCCTCAAGGTTGATGAACGCCCCGCTGTTGGTAATCTTCACCACGGGCTTGGAAAGGGTCATGCCGATCGGATAGCGCTCGGTGATCGTGTCCCAGGGGTTCTCATCCAGCTGCTTGAGTCCCAGTGAGACCCGCTTCTTGTCCAGGTCATATCCGAGAATCTTCGCCTCGACCACTTCACCGACGCTCAGGACCTCCTTCGGGTCGTTGATCCGGCGGGTCCAGGAGAGCTCGCTGATATGCGCCAGGCCTTCGATGCCGGGCTCGATCTCGATGAAGGCTCCGAAGGTGGTCAGCTTCGTGACCGGAGCCTTGATCACATCGTCGACCTTGTACCGGGATTCGAAGGTGTTCCAGGGATCCTCCTGCATGTGCTTGAGGGAAAGGTTGATCTTCTGCGTCTCCGGATCGATGTTGATCAGGCGCAGATGGACGACCTGCCCTTTCTTCACGAAATCCTTCGGTCGGGTCACGTGGCCCCAGCTCATGTCGTTGATGTGGAGCAACCCGTCGAAGCCGCCGAGATCGATGAACGCACCGAAGGAGGTGAAGGATTTGACCACGCCCTCGACGACGTCCCCGATCTGGACGGAGGAGAAGAATTTCTCCTTGTTCTCCTTGATCTTCAGCTCCAGATACTCACGGCGGTTCACGACGCTCTTGAGGCGACTGCCGCTGTGGAATTTATCGATGATGAAATAATCTTCTATGCCGATGAGGGTTTCGGGATCCTCTACGCGCATCACGTCCGCTTTCGAGAGCGGACAGAACCCCTTGTATTCACCGCCGAGGTCGATCTCGAATCCACCCTTGATGACTTTGTCGAATTTGCCCAGCACGGGCGAGCGGCTTTCCGCGGCCGCCTTCAGCTCTTCGGTCCGCTCCTTGTAGTCGGCCCGTCGTTTGGAGACGATGACCTGGCCACCCTTGCCTTCCTTGTTGACGATGACGACTTTCACCTCGTCGCCGACCTCCGGCATCGCGTCGAACTCTTCGGTGGAGATCCTCCCCTCGCTCTTGTACCCGACATCAACAAACACATACTCGTTGTTTATCTGGACAACAGTACCGGCTACGAGTTGGCCGTCTTCGATTCCATCAAGAGATTTAAGATACTCCTCCTGCAGCGCCTCCTGCATCAAGTTTCTCTTTTCATCCAATACTTGTTCTTCAGCCACTTCCATTCTCTCCTGATCCAAAATTTACCTATTTATCCCATTTTCAAGGCAAAAATAGCAGATAACACTTTCTCACAAACCTCATCCATAGTCAAGTACGAGGTGTCGACGTACAGGGCGTCCTCAGCTTGTTTCAAGGCGCCTACGGCCTTGTTCCGATCGATTTCGTCACGGGCCCTGACCCCCGCGAGCACCTCCTCGTAGGTCGTCCCTTCGGGGTGCTGCCTGAAGCGGCGCTCGGCCCGGATCTCCGGCTTCGCGTCGAAATAGATCTTCAGCTCGGCATCGGGGAACACGACCGTGGTGATGTCCCGCCCTTCGACGATCATGTCCTCCCCTCGGGCGATCGCCTTCAGCTGCTCGTTCACATGGGACCTGAGCGGCGGATAGGCCGATACTTGGGCGACGACCGCATCGACCTCCCTGGTCCGCAGCTTCTCTTCGATATCGATTCCATCGGCGTGAATCCGTCCGTCGACCAATCGGAGGGACACCTCTTTGGCCGTGGAGAGAACACCGGCGAGATCGGTTACGTCCCTGCCCTTTTGTTGATGGAGGTAGGTGTAGGCGCGGTAGAATGAACCGCTGTTCAGATAGGTGAAGGCGCTTCGCTCGGCAAGCATCCTCGCAATCGAGGATTTTCCGACCCCGGCGGGTCCATCGATCGCGACGATCATCGTTTCGTCCTCTGTTCATCGTGGAGCCGGCGGACCTCCTCTTTGGTGAGTTGGCGCCAATGCCCCGTTTTCAGATCCCCCAGCTCGATCGGTCCCACGCGGACCCGGATCAGGTCAAGAACCCGATACTCGAAATGCTCGAGCAGTTTCCGGATCTCGCGGTTCTTCCCCTCGGTGAGGATGATCCTGGTCCATCGCGAGCTCAGGATCTCGAAGCGACGGATCCGATACGCAAGCCGATTGTCGGGAAGATGGACTCCCCTCCTCATCGCTTCCAGGTCCTCCCGGGCGATCGGGCGGGAGGCGCTGACGAGGTACTCCTTCTCCACTTCGTAGGAGGGATGGCTCAGCTTCTGAGTCAGCTTCCCGTCATTGGTGAAGAGGAGGAGCCCCGTGGATTCCTTGTCGAGCCGGCCGATGCTGAACAGCAGCGGCTTTTGCGGGACGTCCAGCAGGTCTCGGGCGAAGTTCCGTTCATTGGGATCGTAGTTGGTGCTCACATAGCCGCGGGGTTTGTTGAGGGCGAAATAGAAGAATCGGTCCACCGGTTCGATCGTCCGACCGTCGACCATCACCACGTCGTCCTCGGTCACCTTCGTTCCGAGGGTCGTGACGCGCTGCATGTTCACCATCACCCTCCCCGCTTCGATGAGGGTTTCGCAGTGGCGGCGGGAGCCGCAGCCGCTTTTGGCCATATAGACCTGGAGGCGGACCGGATACTCGATCATGCTTCCTCCTCGCCGCTCTCTTCGAAACGCTCCCGGTCGATCGCGCTCAGTCTGGGAAGGGCGGCGATTGAATTCAGGTTGAACTCGAAGAGGAACTTCCGGCTCGTCCCATAGAGGCAGGGATGACCGGGCACGTCCTTGCGGCCGACGACCTTGATGTACTCCCGGTCACGGAGCAGCCGGATGATCGAATCGCTGGAGACCCCCCGGATGTTGTCGATCTCCCGGCGGGTGATCGGCTGGCTGTAGGCGATGATCGAGAGGGTCTCCATCGCGGCCCGGCTGAGGCGGCGGTCGACCCGGCGGCCGTAGCAGGAGCGGAGCCGTTCATGCAGATCCGCCGACGGAAGGAATTGGAAGGCTCCGTGGTTCTCGTAAAGACTCATCCCATGCCGGTAGGTATCGTAATACTCCTCGATCTCCGCCAGAGCCGCCATGACCTCGTCTTCGCTCAGGTCGGTCATCTTCACGAACTTCTCGACGCCGACCGGTTCGTTCTCCAGAAACAGGATCACCTCCAGCAGACGGGCGTCCTCGCTGAGGGATCGGATCGCATCATTCACGACTCATCCTCCTGGTCATCGTCAAAGATGATCTCTTCGACTTCTTCGTCGGACGGCTCCTCCCCGCCGAGGATCACATCCTCCTTGTAGAAGGCGGCTTCCTCCTCTTTGCTGATCGGCAGCGGCTCGATCTGCGCGGGGATGAATTCGTCGTCCTCATCATACGCGTCGGAGTAGTCCTCTTCAAAGTACTCGTCCCGTCTTCGGATGACGATCGTCTCGAACGCCCGCTCCTGCAGAAGATAGACCATCCCCTGCTTGGTCGCGTCCAGGATCGCCATGAAGGCGCAGATGATATGGGCCCGGCTCGTCGGATCGACGATGAGCTCTTCGATCGTCATGTACTCCCGGGTTTCAAAGATCTCCTGCATCAGGGCGATCTTTTCATTGACCGTCACCGACTCGTAGACGTTGAAGACCTTCGACGGGGCGATCTGTCTGATCAGGTTCCGGAACGTCTCAAGGAGGTCGTCGAGCGTCACCTGGCCGAAGAGCTCCTCGTCCCCGAACGGAAGACGGAACCGGCTCGGTTTCCGGGAGATGAAGAGCTCGCCTGCGGTGGCGGTTCCGCTGAGCAGGTCCGTGTACTTCTTGAAGCGCTGGTGTTCCAGAAGACGTTCGACCAGCTCCTGGCGAGGGTCCTGATACTCCTCATCGAACTCCAGGTCCACCGGAAGGAGCATCCGGCTCTTTATGAAGAGCAGGTCCGCCGCCATCTTGTAGAATTCCGTCAGATCGCCGAGAAGAACCGACTCCTCGCTCTCCAGATAGGAGATGAACTGTTCGGTGATCTCGGCGATCGGAATGTCGTAGATGTTGACTTCGGCTTTCTGGATCAGGTGAAGGAGCAGGCCGAGCGGACCTTCAAAGCCCGCGGTCGTATACACCAAGCCGAGATTCGCTGAAACCTGCCGCTCCGTCCGTTCCACGATCCTACTCTTTTTCGACCTTTGCGTGGCCGAACATCGTTTCGCGGAGGCGTTTGTCCAGATCGGCGATGATGTCTGGATTCGACTTCAGGAACTCGATCGTCCGATCCCTGCACTGACCGATCTTCTCATCCTTGTAGGAGTACCATGATCCGGCCTTGTCGATCATCTCGTATTTGAGGGCCGCGTCCAGCAGGCTCGCCTCGTAGCTGATTCCTTCCCCGAAGAGGAGGTCCAGCTCCACCTTCTTGAACGGCGGAGCGACCTTGTTCTTCACGACCCGGATCCGGATCCGGTTTCCATAGACGTCATCCGCTCCCCTGCTGAGGGTTTCGATCTTCCGGACATCGATCCGGATCGAAGAGTAGAACTTCAGGGCGTTTCCGCCGGTGGTCGTCTCGGGGTTTCCGAACATCACCCCGATCTTCATCCGGATCTGGTTGATGAAGATGATCGTCGTGTTGGACTTGCTCAAGAGACCGGTGAGTTTGCGGAGGGCCTGGCTCATCAGCCGCGCCTGAAGACCCATGTGGCTGTCACCCATATCCCCGTCGATCTCCGCCTGGGGGGTGAGGGCGGCCACGCTGTCGATGACGATCATGTCCACCGCCCCGCTGCGAACGAGCGACTCGGTGATCTCGAGGGCCTGCTCGCCGCTGTCCGGCTGGCTGATCCAGAGCTCGTCGATGTTCACTCCGAGCTTCTTCGCATAGGAGGGATCCATCGCGTGCTCGGCATCGATGAACGCGGCGATCCCTCCCGCCTTCTGCGCCTCGGCGATCGCATGGAGGGCGATCGTGGTCTTTCCGCTGGATTCCGGGCCATAGATCTCGACGATCCGGCCCCGCGGGTATCCGCCGATTCCGAGGGCTTCGTCAAGCAGGAGCGAACCGGAGGATATCGCCTCGATGTTCAGCGTCTCATCGGCATCGCCGAGTTTCATCAGCGACCCTTTTCCGAACTGCTTGTCTATTTGAGCCCGAGCCGCCTCGAGGGCGTCCCGCTTCTGCTTCACATCCAAGGGAAACGTACTGTCTTTACTTTTTGCCATGGTAACTCCTCTGGTACCTTATGGGCGGTATCGTATCATATTGCATCAACCTATGCATCAAGAGTGAAGGTAACCGGACCGTCATTTGTATATCTGACATGCATATGCGCTCCAAAAACGCCGCCGGCAACGACGATGCCCTGTGCTTCGAACAAGGAAAACGCCTTGTCGTAGAGCGCTTCGGCGATCTTCGGATCCGCCGCCCGGTCGTATGAGGGGCGGTTGCCTTTGCGGAGGTTCGCCAACAGGGTGAACTGGCTGACGAGGAGAATCTGTCCGCCAACCTGTTTCAGATCGAGGTTCATCTTGCCGTGTTCATCCCGAAAACAGCGGATCTTGGGGATTTTCTCGCATATCCACTTCAGCTGCTCTTCGGTGTCCCCCTCACCTACTCCAAGGTATACGATCAGACCCCGTTCGATGGAGCCGACGACCTTTCCGTCGACCGTGACGCTTGCGTCATGGACACGCTGGATGACCGTTCTCACGCCATGCCCTTCATGCGTTGAACAAACCGGGTGCGGTCTTCGGCACCGAAGAATGCACTCCCGGCAACGGCGACGTCGGCTCCCGCTTCGACGATGGAAGAGACGGTGTCCAGGTTCACTCCCCCGTCGACGCTGATGAGATAGGTGTAGCCATGCTCTTCCCTCAACGCTTTCAGCCGGGTTATCTTGTTCAAGGTGGAAGGGATCATCTTCTGTCCCCCGAACCCGGGATTCACGCTCATCACCAGAACCAGGTCGACAAGGTGGAGGATCTCCTTCAGCGCATCGACCGGTGTGGACGGGACGATGCTGATCCCCGCCTTGACCCGATGCTCCCTGATGAGGTTCAGAGTGCGATCGAGGTGGATGTTCCCCTCCTGATGGATCGTGAGGTAGTCGCTGCCGGCGGCGGCGAAATCGGCGATATAGCGCTCGGGCCGCTCGATCATCAGATGCGTGTCGAATGGGAGGTCGCTGTGCTTTCTGAGGCTCTCGATGACGACCGGTCCGAAGCTGATGTTTGGAACGAAAGCGCCGTCCATCACGTCGAGGTGGACCCAATCCGCCCCATGGTTCCTGATTGAAGCGACCTCGGCCGCGCCCTTGGAGAAGTCGCTGGCGAGCATGCTCGGAGCTATGATCAATGAGGATCTGTCCATATCCTAAGTTATACCAAGAAGCGGACCGTTATGCAACGATTGCCTCAGGAAAGAAACGAGGCCGCCACGGGTGTTCCACCGGTTGAAGATTGTAACGGATATGCACATATGCTAGCATTCGCTCAGTACACGATGAAGGATACATACCCATGCTCCATATGACGCTGAGATGGTTTGGCACCAACCATGACACCGTTCCGTTGAAGTACATTCGGCAGATTCCCGGTGTGGAGGGGGTCGTCACCACCTTGTACGATATCCCCGCCGGGGAAGCGTGGCCGATCGGACGGATTCGCGAGCTCAAGGCGGAGGTCGAAGCCGCCGGTTTGAAGATCCTCGGAATCGAAAGCGTGAACATCCACGACGCGATCAAGATCGGCAGCCGGGACCGGGAACGGTATATCGACGCCTATATCGAGACCTTGAGGAACCTCGGTAGCGAGGGCATCACCATGGTGTGCTATAATTTCATGCCGGTGTTTGACTGGACCCGCACCGATCTGGCCAAAAAGCGGCCCGACGGATCGACCGTGTTCGCCTACACGAAAAG
>JAAZJI010000085.1 GCA_012800465.1 Spirochaetales bacterium | reverse complement strand
CCCGATCTGACCTATCCGAATGACGAGGAATCCAACCCCGCCGGTCCCAACGCGCTGCTAATCGCCGATGTCACCCTGCTTGGGCTCGAGTGAGAAGACGTACATCACCCCGGCGGTACCGGAGAAGTCGAGTTGCATCGCCCCTCCTCCGAAGTACAGGTCCGGGCCGGCCTGGACGAAGACCTTCAAGGGGATTCCGTCGGCGTACCACGACCAGGTGACGGGGATGCTGAACGCCCCGGAGGCGACCACCGAACCGCCGAAGGATCCGATATATCCTGAGAATCTCCCGCCGACGCTCAACCGGAGATCCATTCCCCAAGCGTCGTTCACGAACGGTTCCGGGAAATTGTATCCCCCGCCCACCCGGAAGAGGAAATACGGTCCGCTCGCGTAGGCGAGCTCCACCGATGCATACGCGGGCCCGAAGTTGTACTCCCCCATGGCCCCGGCATGGAACGGCAATCCCGTGGAGACTCCGACTCCGATCCCCTTCACCGGTTCTCCGGCGAAGAGCGCGACCGATGCGATCAGCAACACAAGCAGCAGCACGATTCGTTTCATAGTTGACTCCCCTTTGTCTTTCGACGGTTTGATCTGTGTCCGGAGGTCGTTGGCTCCCTCGGGAATGCATCGTTACACGTCAAGGGTATGGCAGGAAGGTGCCCCCGTAAAGAGTCCGAGAGGGGTCTTTTTCACTCTTTCTTCAGTGAATCGAGGAGGGGGTGGAGCTCGGAAAGGGAGGTGATCGTGTAGGTCGGTTCGAGGGAGGTCTCCTGATGTTCGGCGTTGATCCAGATGCAGTCCATGTGAACATCCAGCGCCCCTTGGATGTCGCTGGAGAGGGAGTCCCCGATCATTACGCACTCCCGCATCTTAGCTCCGGTCGTCCTGAGCATGTGTTCGAAGAACCCGGGGCGGGGTTTCGAGACTCCGATCTCGGTGGAGATGAAGAGATGGTCGAAGAAGCGGCCGAGGTTCGAGGCCTCCAGTCGTCCCCGCTGGACGCGGCCGATTCCGTTGGATGCGATGTGGAGGCGGTATCCCTCGTCCTTCAGAAGGGTGAGCAGAGGGAGGGTTTCGGGGTAGAGGATCGCCTGGCGGCCGAGGTGGTCTTCATACACCGAGCTTGCCGATTCGGGATCGAAGGAGAGGCCGCCGCTCTCCCCGAAGAGGATGAACCGCTTCAGGGAGAGCTCCTCGATCGACAGCCGCCCCTCTTCGTGTTCCTTCCAGCAGGCGCGGTTGCCCCGGGCGAAGAGCAGGTGGGAATCTTCGTCGATCGGGATCTCCAGCTGTCCGGCCATCAGGGTGAACGCCCGCCTCTCGGCTTCCCTGAAATCCATCAGCGTCCCGTCGAGGTCAAGAAAAAGATGACGGTACATGTCTTGACTCCTTTACTTGCGGATTGCTACGAAGTACCATACACATCAGGGAAAGCTTGTACAAGGAGAGCGTGATGAAGAAGAAACGTCACTGGGCCCTCGGGGCGGTCGTCGGGGTATTGATATTGGGCTTGGGCGTCTTCCTGATCTTCCAGGAGGAGTCGTTCAAGAGGATCTTCGTCTCGCTGCTCGGGGTGTATATGATCGGTTCGGGGTTCGCCACCCTGCTGGGGCTCAAGTCCTACCGGCTCGGTCCCCGGCTCAGGCCCGCGACCCTCGCCAAGGCGCTGCTCACTCTCCTTCTGGGGGTGGTCGCTCTGATCCTGCCGATCCTCGTCGCCGACCTCAGCTTCCTGGTCCTGCTCTACATCATCGCGACGGAGCTTCTCTTCAGCGGAATCGTTTCGATCATCAACCTCGTAGCGATCCGGAAGCTCGACATCGCCTTCTCGCCTCTGATCGGGGACGCCCTGATCAGCCTGATCCTCTCGCTGCTGCTCTTCTTCTTTCCCAGACAAATCGGAACGGTGCTGTTGAAAGGGGTGGGGATTCTTGTGATCGCGATCGGGCTCTACTTCATCATCGCTTCGCTCATCGCCCGCCGCTCGCTGAAGGGCGAAGAGGGGAAGACGATCGAAGGGGAGGCCGAGATTCTCGAGTCCTAGAAGGAGAAGAGCGCTTCCGCCTTCTTTCGGGCTTCGTCGTTCTTCTTCTTCCCCTGGCGGTTGGCCCCCAGGACGAAGGAGTCGCAGTAGTTCGCCTTCTTCTTGTCGCTGATGAACTCCTCGACGTGCTCGGCGCAGTCGTGGTAGGAGCCCGGGGAGTAAAAGCGGCAGTTGACGCAGCTGTGCAGGGGCTCGGAGCAGTTCGGACACAGGGTGGCGTATCCGATCGAAAGCGTGGAATCGATCGTCGTCGAGCAGTGGGAGCAGCTGCGCATCACTCGAACTCCAGCCGCCTGCCCAGGTCTGCGAGCTCCCCCTCGTCATAGCGCGTCTTGGGGAAGGTCAGGCGCTTGCCGTCATCGGCATAGCGGGGGATGACGTGCAGATGGAGGTGGGGGATCTCCTGTCCGCTCGCCTTGCCGTTGTTGACCACCAGGTTGGTGGCGGCGCAACCGAGCACCTCCCGCAGCTTGGCGTCGGCCTTCTTGGCGACCACGAGCAGGTGGGACAGCACCTCGTCGGGGGTATCGGCCAGGGTGGGGTACACTTCGTTGGTGATGACCAGAAGGTGCCCCTTGTTCACCGGGTTGATATCGAGAATCACGAAGCAGATCTCGTCCTCATACACCTTTGCGGACGGAATGGCCCCCGCTCGGATCTTTGTAAAAACAGTCTCCATGGCACACCTCCGACAAAGTATACCACAGCTGTCGCGGGGATTGAACAAAAAAGAGAGATGGTGTAGTATCTCTTGGTGTTTTGGACCCATCTCCTTATAGGGTTGAACTCTACGACATCGGCCTCTTTCGGCCACGACGCATACCGTTGAATCATCATTCGAAGAACATAGAGGAATTGGAAGCATGACTGACTTGCGACACTTGAGGAATATCGGGATCAGCGCCCATATCGACTCGGGAAAGACGACTCTTTCCGAGCGGATCCTCTACTATACGAACAAGATCCACACGATCCACGAGGTCCGGGGAAAGGATGGCGTCGGCGCCACGATGGACAGCATGGAGCTCGAGCGCGAACGGGGCATCACGATCGCGAGTGCGGCGACGAACGTCGTGTGGAAGGGGAACGAGATCAACGTGATCGACACCCCCGGCCACGTCGACTTCACGATCGAGGTCGAGCGCTCCCTGCGGGTCCTCGACGGGGCGATCCTCGTTCTGTGCTCCGTCGGCGGGGTGCAGAGCCAGTCGATCACGGTCGACCGGCAGATGAAGCGCTACAAGGTCCCCCGGATCGCCTTCGTGAACAAGTGCGACCGCACCGGGGCCAACCCCTATAAAGTGAAGAACCAGCTCATCGAGAAGCTGGGGCTGAACGCCCTCCTGATGCAGATCCCGATCGGTCTCGAGGACCGGTTGGAAGGGGTGGTGGACCTCGTCACGATGAAGGCCCTCTACTTCGACGCCGGTCCGAATCAGGACCAGCTGCGCGAGGCGGAGATTCCTCCCGGGCTGCTTTCCGAAGCGCAAGAAAAGCGCGAGGAGCTGCTTGACGGAGTCTCGCTCTCCAGCGACGCTCTGATGGAGGCGATGCTTGAGGACGCGGTCACCGAGGAGATCCTGGTCAAGGCGATCCGGGAGGCGACGATCAACCTCGAGATGGTTCCCGTGTTCATGGGGTCCGCGTACAAGAACAAGGGGATCCCCCCGCTTCTGGATGCGGTGGTCGACTATCTGCCCAATCCCGCCGATGTCACCAACGTCGCCCTCGATCTGGACAACGATGAAGAGGAGGTCGTCCTCGTTTCCGATGAGGATCTGCCGACGGTGGCCCTCGCGTTCAAGCTCGAGGACGGCCAGTACGGGCAGCTGACCTACATCCGCGTCTATCAGGGAAAGATCCGCAAGGGGGACGAGCTCTACAACACCCGGACCCGGCGGAAGTTCCGGGTGGGGCGGCTGATCCGGATGCACGCCGATACGATGGAGGACTTAAGCGAAGCGGGCTGCGGCGAGATCGCGGCGCTCTTCGGGATCGACTGCGCCAGCGGCGACACGTTCTGCGATCCGAAGCTGAACTATTCGATGAGCTCGATGTATGTGCCGAAACCGGTCATCTCGTTGGCGGTCCTCCCCGTCGACAAGAAAGCCTCCGACAACATGGCGAAGGCCCTGAACCGGTTTACCAAGGAGGATCCGACCTTCCGCACCTTCGTTGATCCCGAGTCCAACCAGACGATCATCCAGGGGATGGGCGAACTGCACCTCGAGGTGTACGTGGAGCGGATGAAACGGGAGTACAAGGCGCTCGTCGAAGTGGGGCAGCCGGAGGTCGCATACCGGGAGGCGATCACCCGGCGGGCGGACTTCGTCTACACCCACAAGAAGCAGACCGGCGGTTCGGGCCAATATGCGAAGGTCGCCGGATACATCGAACCGCTTGTTTCCACGGGGGACGAGGGGGAGGATGTCGATTACGAGTTCGTCGATGAGATCAAGGGGGGAACGATCCCCACCGAGTTCATCCCCTCCTGCGACAAGGGTTTCCAGCTGGCGATGAAGAAGGGGACGCAGGTCGGGTTCCCGATCATCGGGGTCCGGGCGGTAATCAACGACGGGGCGTACCACGCGGTGGACTCCTCGGACCAGGCGTTCCAGACCGCCGCCCTGGGGGCGTTCCGCGAGGCGTTCGAAAATGCGAAGCCGGTGATCCTCGAGCCGATCATGAAGGTGGAGGTCGTCGCGCCCAACGAGTTTCAGGGAAGCGTGTTCGCTTCGATCAACCAGCGGCGCGGGGTGATCATCTCCTCCAACGAGGACAACCAGGTCTCGACGGTCTTCGCCGAGGTTCCCCTTTCGGAGATGTTCGGGTACTCGACGGTCCTCCGTTCGCTGACCCAGGGGAAGGGCGAGTTCACGATGGAGCTCGGAAAGTATGGGAGGGTGCCGGCCTCGGTCACCGAAGACCTGCGCAGGGAGTACGCGGAGAAGCGGCGCCAGGCGCAGAAATGAATGACGGCAGGCAGGGGCCCCGGGAGAGATCTTCCGGGGTCCTTCCGTTTGTAAATAAGTATCAAAGTGGGATGTTTCGTTGTATACTGAAAGCAGAACCACTTCGGTATAGGAGGACTGTAGATGGAAATACATGAGTTGAACGCATTGAGCCCCCTTCGCGTCTTCGATGAATCTCTCGGCGGCGGGCTGGGTCGGGGAAACCTCGGGGTGCTCGTATCACGCCATGGGGTCGGAAAGACCGCCTGTCTGGTGCATCTGGCCACCGATCGCCTCCTGCATGGCGAGTATGTGATTCACGTCTCCTTCTCGGGAAACGTCGAGCACGTCATCAATTGGTACAAGGAAGTGTTCCGGGAGGTGGCTGAAGGACGAAGCCTCGACGACGCGGCGACGGTATACAACAATATTCTTTCCAATCGGGTCGTCATGAACTTCAGTCAGGAGAACGTGACGATCGACAAGGTCCTTTCCAGCCTGGAGACCCTGATCAGGCACGGTTCGTTCAAGGCGGATGCGATCCTCTTCGACGGATACAAGCTGACCGTCGCGGCGGAGGAGGATGTCCGGAAGATCAAGGAGTTCGCCCAGAAGATGAACCTCGAGGTGTGGTTCAGCGTCTCGCCGGTCCGCTCCGACGCGGTCTATGATAAATATGGCGTCCCCGACTCGATGGCGAAGTACGTGGATCTGATCGACGTCCTGATCGGGCTCGTCTACAGCGAGGAGCTGGACAAGGTCGTCATGACCGCGGTGAAGGCCCCCGGCGACATCATGGACAAGCCGATGGGGGTGAGCCTCGACCCGAAGACGATGCTGATCTCAAAGTAGGAGATTCAGCGGATTCCCTTCAAGACGGCCGGCGTTCGCCGGCTGTCACTGTCAATAGAGGAAGGGTGCCACCTGTTTCAGGGTTCCTTTCCCGACCGCATCCTCCAAAAGCGCGATGCTTTCCCTTCGGATGATGTAGAGAACCCGGTTCAGCGTATCCAGGACGACCGCATGCACCCCCGGTTTCTCCGAGGAAGGGAGAGATCCGCCCGATTCGATGAACTCCGCCTTCGCCTTGGCGGTCACCTGGAAGGGGGTGAGATCCCAGAGCGCCAGGTCGAGGCTCGTCTCCAGCTCCTCTTCGATTTGATCGGGGAGGCGGTGGAAGAAATCCAGGCCGGTGAGCTCCTCGACCTCCCGGACCGTCAGGGCGAACTCGCTCACATCCTTTTTCGATTCCCTGTTGGGCAGGACGAACCCGATCGCTTTCAGCGTCGGCTCCTCGTAGTCGAGGATCACCTTGTAGTAGCGGTTGGGGACCGAGACCCCGTTTCTGCCGATCGTCCTGTACGGCCCGTCGGTGAGCACCGGGCCGGTGACCACGTAGATGGCGCGGTCGACGTTGGCGATGTTCCGGACCACCGCCTCCAGCGTCGCCCAGATGCCGCGGTTGAAGGAGGGCTCCTGGGGGCTCATGTTGGACATGTAGAACGAGCCGCTCATCGCTTCCCGGCTACGGACCAGGTCCGCGGCGGGGATCAGGTGCCCCCGGTCGTAGCCGCTTCCGCGATAATCGTCCGGCGTCGCCGACCCGGTGGGAATCGAGGGGTCGGCCCGGAAGTCGTCCTTCCGCTCCGCCTCGCCGTAGAGATCCGCCCGGGTCAGCCGATAGGCGACCCAGGAGGCCTGTTCGTGATCTTCCTCATAGCGGAGGGTATACCCTGGATGGGAGACGACAATCGCACCTTCTTCATAGTAGGGAAGCTCCAGATCGGGAATGGCTGCTCCTATCAGGGACGGGTCGTCGGCGGGGGCGAAGAGGATGACGAGCGCCCAGAGGATGAGCGCACCGATGAAAAGCAGGAGAATCCGTTTCAGGCGATGGTTCCTGCGAACGCGTTTCTTTTTTACTTTGGCCATGGATTCACGGTAGCCAATGAGCAAACGGTTGTCCAGAGTCCTTCCGTCAATTTACTCGTCGAGGGCGGGCTTCAGGTTTTCAAGCGCTGAAAATCTGTCAAAATCGCTTCTGTACGTTCGATCCTGAACGATTCTATGCTTTTCAAATTCCGTTTCGGCATGTCTTTTCGCAAGGGCGGCGGAGACCCTG
>JAAZJI010000084.1 GCA_012800465.1 Spirochaetales bacterium | reverse complement strand
CGTCGGCAAGGCGAAAAACGTCTTCCGTGACACCGAGCTGCGGGCCTATCTGGGAATCCTGGGGACTGCGATCATCGTTTCCGCCGCATATATGACGGTCAGCAAGACGTTCCCCTCCTTTTGGACGAGTCTTCGCTACAGCGCATTCCAGAACATCTCGGTCATGACCACCACGGGTTTCACCACCGCCGATTATGAGACCTGGCCCGCCTTCAGCCAGATGATCCTCTTCTTCCTCTTCTTCATCGGCGGATCGGCCGGATCCACCGCCGGAGGGATCAAGGTGGTCAGGATCGTCGCCCTCTTCAAGCTGGCCCGCTACCAGCTGAAGAAACGGGTCCACCCCAAAGGAGTGTTCCAGATCCGCATCGGGGAGACGATCCTCTCCCCCGACGTGATCAACGTGATCGCCACCTTCGTCGGGGCATACATCTTCACCGGCCTGGTCGGGGCCCTGATCCTCTCATCCAGCGGAACGGACGTCTTCACCAGCATCAGCGCCTCCTTTCTCTGTCTGGGGAACATCGGAATCGGCTTTGCCGATGTCGGACCTCGGGACAACTTCGGCTTCTTCCCCGCTTTCTACAAGTGGGTCTGCTCCTTTCTGATGCTGGCAGGCCGGCTCGAACTCTTCACCGTCTATGCCCTGTTCACCAGGACCTTCTGGAAACGGTGAATATCTTCTTTCATTTCAGCTTCGACCGCGGTACACTATCCTCTAGCATCACTAGTGCAAGGAGCATCATATGAAACGCTTTCTTCTGATCCCCGATTCATTCAAGGGAACCATGAGTTCCGCTGAAATCTGCGGAATCGTCGAAGAGGGTCTTCTGACCCATTATCCCGATGCGAAGATCCGCTCGATCCCCGTCGCCGATGGCGGCGAAGGCAGCGTCGACGCATTCCTGCAGGCCCTCGGCGGAGAGAAAAAGCATCTGACCGTCCAAGGTCCCTTCGGCGAAGCGATGGAGAGCTTCTACGGAGTGCTGCCGGACAAGGTCGCGGTCATCGAAATGGCGGCGTGCGCCGGTCTTCCCCTCGTCGGCGACACGCTGAGGCCGGATCGGACGACGACCTACGGCGTCGGCGAGCTGATCCTCGCCGCGGCGAAGGAAGGATGCAAGCGCATCATCGTCGGCCTCGGAGGATCGGCGACCAACGACGGGGGGTGCGGAGCCGCCGCCGCCTGCGGGGTCACCTTCCGGAACAAGGAAGACGACTCCTTCATCCCCACCGGAGGCACTCTCGGTGAGATCGCTTCGATCGACCGGTCAACCAGAAACCCGATCCTCGACGGGGTGACGATCATCACGATGTGCGACATCGACAACCCGTTTTACGGGGAAACGGGCGCCGCCTACATCTTCGGCCCCCAGAAGGGGGCGGATCCCGAGATGGTGAAGCTCCTGGATGCGAACCTCAGATCGCTTGCGAAGGTGATCGAATCCGACCTCGACCTCGATGTCCAGACAATACCCGGCAGCGGAGCCGCCGGCGGCATGGGTGGAGGAATGGCCGCGTTCTTCGACAGCGAACTCCAGATGGGCATCGAAACGGTTCTCGACGCCGTCCACTTCGACGAGCTTCTCGGAGAGACCGACATGGTCATCACCGGAGAGGGCAAGATCGACGGGCAGTCCCTTCGCGGCAAGGTGGTCATCGGAGTCGGCCGCCGGACGAAGAAGAGCGGCGTTCCGGTCATCGCGCTGGTCGGTGATATCGCCGATGACGCCGACGGAGCGTATGACGAGGGAGTCGCCGCGATCTTCTCGATCAACCGACTGGCGATCCCCTTCAAGGAAGCGAAACATCGGGCCAAGCTGGATCTCTTGAAGACGGTCGACAACCTCGCCCGCTTCCTCAAGACGATGGGGTGGTAGCGATCAGGCGCCCAGCACCCGCCGGGCGTTCCTGTACCAAAACCCCTCCAGGAGGGATGAAGAGAACCCCGCCTTCCCGAGCGCCGCATGGAGAATGTGGAGATCCTGGTAGCCCCGGACCTCGCATGTGCCGGTGAATCCGTCGTAATCGGTCCCGAGGGCGAGGACCTCCGAGCCGCCGACCTTGTACAGGTGCCTTGCATGGGCCACCAGCGCCTCGACGGAGGTGTGGGTCGAATGCCGCGTGACGAACGGTGGACAGAAGGTGAGCCCGACCACCCCGCCGGTTTCAGCGATCTTTGCGATCAGCTCGTCGCTGAGGTTCCGGCTGTGGTCGCAGACGCTCCGGCAGTTGGAATGGCTGGTGACGACCGGTCGCCTGGCGACCGTGGTGATGTCGTCGATCCCCTCGTCGTTGAGATGGGAGACGTCGACGAGGATCTTCAGCTCCTCCATCCGCTTGACGACCTGATGACCGAAGGGTTTGAGACCCCCTTTCCGATTGTGGGGAAACCCGAGCTCGTTCTCCCAGTTCCACCCGATCGTCATCAACCGCACCCCCCACGAGCGGAGGACCTCCAACCGGCCAAGGTCCCCTTCGAGGACCCCCCCTTCCTCGATGCTGAGAATGGCGTGGCATCCCACCGGATTTTCGGCCGTGCGGACATGGGTGATCGTTTCACCGTTCTCATCCATCCGCTTGAGAAAACATCGGTACAGCTCATTGACGGCGTTCCACCTCTCGGGAGTCTCCTTCCCATCGACGAAGAGGGCGAAGCAGCTCGTCATTCCCTGCAGGGTCTTCATCCTCTGGAGATCGACATGACCGGTGTTCGAGCAAAGATCCCCGCTCGAAAAGCGGTTGGCCAAAGCATAGATCGTATCGATATGCAGATCGATGACCGGAGTGTCCACCATGATGCCCCCAAGTAGTTGTCATTAGCAAATAAATATAGTATCTTACTCTTCGATAACACCACTATGGTACACAACCTGATAGGAGAATGGAATGATTAAACATGTGAACAAGAGCACCTACGAAAGCGAAGTGCTCAAAAGCAAGGCACCGGTCATCGTCGACTTCTGGGCACCCTGGTGCGGACCCTGCCGGATGCAGGGCCCGATTCTCGAAGATCTGGCGAAGCAATATACGGCCGACCAGCTGAAGATCGTCAAGGTCAACGTCGATGAAGAGCGCGAGCTCGCGATGGCCTACGGGATCCAGTCGATTCCGACCCTGCTCATCTACAAGAACGGCGAAGTGATCAACAAGGCGATCGGCGTCCGCGACGGCGCCACCCTGAAACGGGCGGTCGGACTCGCGTAAGACATTTCGATATCAATGCCCCCACATTTTCTTGTGGGGGTATTTTTTTACATTGGAAGAACTAAGAATCTCGTGTTTCTTTTTAGAGAAACTTTTTCCGAAAATGTGTTGACATAATGTTTCTGTCTACAGTAACATCCCGATCATCAAGGAGATTTCTCATGGCGAATGAACTGACGAAAGCAATCAACACGAAAGACCTGCCGAACAGCGAAGGATACTTCGGCGAATATGGAGGAGCATACCTTCCTCCGAACCTGGAAGAGGTGATGAAGGAGATCGACCGCTCCTATCGGAAGATCGTCGAGGACCCCGCGTTCATCGAAGAGCTGATGGACCTGCGCAAGCACTACGTGGGTCGCCCCTCCCCGATCTACCACGCCAAACGGCTCAGCGAGGCGGTCGGAGGCGCTCAGATCTACCTGAAACGGGAAGACCTCAACCATACCGGCGCCCATAAGATCAACCACTGTCTCGGTGAAGTTCTCTTGGCCAAGGCGATGGGCAAGAAGAAGGTGATCGCCGAGACCGGGGCGGGCCAGCATGGCGTGGCCCTCGCCACCGCCGCGGCGCTGATGGGCCTGGAGTGCGACATCTACATGGGAAGCGTCGATGTCAAAAAAGAGGCGCCGAACGTCAGCCGGATGAAGATCCTCGGGGCGAAGGTCATCGAAGTCGAACGAGGGACCCAATCCCTCAAGGACGCGGTCGATGCCGCGTTTGAAGCGTATCTGGGCGATCCGGTTGACCAGATCTACTGCATCGGCTCGGTCGTCGGCCCCCACCCCTTCCCGATGATGGTCCGGGACTTCCAGTCGATCGTCGGCATCGAGGCGAAGGAGCAGATCCGGGAGATGATCGGGCGCCTGCCCGAGGCGATCGTGGCGTGCATCGGCGGCGGATCGAACGCGATGGGGATCTTCAGCGCGTTCCTCGACGACACGGACGTGGCGATCTACGGCGTCGAGCCGGCGGGAAAGTGATTGGACACCCCCTACCACGCCGCGACGATCACAAAGGGAAGCGTGGGGATCCTTCACGGTTTCCGAAGTCTCGTGCTTCAGGATGACAAGGGGGAGGCGCTTCCGGTCTATTCGATCGCCAGCGGCCTGGACTACCCCGGCGTCGGACCGCAGCACTCCTTCCTCCACACGATCAAGCGGGTGATCTACGAATCGATCACCGACCGCGAAGCGGTGGAGGCGTTCTACGGCCTCTCGCGGATGGAGGGGATCATCCCCGCCCTCGAATCGAGCCACGCCGTGGCGTACGCGATCAAGCTGGCTCAGACGATGGGCCCGGATGAGGTCATCCTGGTGAACCTCTCCGGCCGGGGGGACAAGGACATCGACTTCGTGCTGGAGCACTACCCGCTGGAGGAGTATGAGCCGGAAGCGACGAACAACCGGGACGGGTTCAAGGAGTTCCTCGCCCACATCAGGACGAAGTGATCTTTCTCAATAGGAGAGATGCACCCCGACCGCCTGACCGATCAGCACCCGGGGTGCATCTCCGTCACGCTGTTGCAGCCTGTCGGTGATGAAGGGGCCGAGAAAGCCGAGCCCTCCCCCGATCGCCGCACCCGCAAGGACGTCCCGGACGTGGTGGGAGCCCCCCACGACCCGAAGGGTCGAGGTGGCGGCCGCCAGGATCCAGTTGGCGACCGCCATCGATCTCAGCAGCGTCGAATCCGGATGCCGGAGGCACACCGCCGTCTGCAGGTACGCCGCCGAGGCGAAGGAAAGGAGGGCGTGTCCGCTGGGGAAGCTCCTGTAATCGTCGCCGCTTGGAGGCGGGGCGTCGGGATGACCCACATAGGGCCTTTGGGCGGTTATCGCCTCTTTCAGAACGGTCCGGACGAGGTAGCCGGCACCGAGGGTGGCTCCATAGCTGAGCACCAGGGAGGGATAGGCCTCCTTCTCCGCTTCAAGGAGAAGGGTTCCCGGAAGAGCCAGGCTCAGATACATCCCCGCATCGCCGATCCGGTCGAGGTCTTCGGAGTACTCGAAGCGGAATGCCGAGAGTCCGGGGGCGAGAAGCAGGGTGATAACACATAGCGCAAGAATCTTCTTCATCTCGGCTTCACGGTACTTCATCGATCCCGGAGCGTTCAAGCCCCGTTCGGATCTCATGGGAGGAGAATCCCCATCGACGGAGAAGGTCCCGGACGGGCCTGTCCGGATGGACGGCCCCGGCCCGGTCCACCGCCTTGGCGACATAGACGGCGATGAGCTCTTCGGTGAAGAGCTCATCCAAGGCCTGCTCGGCGGCATCGTTCTTGACCCCCCGCTCGGCAAGACGCTGAGCGAGGCGCGATCGACCTTCGGGATTCTTGCGCTGCCGGCGTTCGATGAAGAGCCGGGCGTAGCGCAGATCGCTCAGCGCCCCCTCGTCGGTCAGCCGACCGACGGTCTCGTCGATGATCTCTTTCGGATATCCCTTCCCGGCCAACTTCCGGACAAGGTGGAACGTGGTGTGTTCGCTTCGGGCGAGGTAGGAAAGACCTTGGGCATAGCACTTCCGTTTTTGACTTTCCCTAAAGAGCTCGGTAGCGAGCGCTTCGTCAACCTCCTGATCGACCCTCAGGTTGTAGGCGCACAGCAGATCCGAGGAGATATAAAAAGGGGAACCCTCGTGCGGGAGGAGCTGATACCCTCCCTTCCCGGGCTCCCTGACGATCCGTGCGTAAGACACCTTATCGCTTGGAGAACTGGAACTTTCGGCGGGCGCCGGGCTGACCGTACTTCTTCCGTTCGACCATCCGCGAATCCCGGGTGAGGAACCCGGCGGCGCGCAGGGGCGGACGGAAGGCCTCGTCGTGGATGACGAGGGCGCGGGCGATCCCGTGGCGACATGCCCCGGCCTGACCGGAGACTCCGCCGCCCTTCACGTTGATGAGGATGTCGTACTTGCCATCCGTCTCGGTGGCCACCAGCGGCTGCTTGACGATGAACGTCAGCATCGGATTGCCGAAATACCCGTCGACGTCCCGACCGTTGACCATGATCTTCCCTTCGCCTTCGCGAAGATAGACGCGGGCGACCGCGGTCTTGCGGCGACCGACCCCATGACCAAGGTTCACTACGTTGTTCGCTTCTTTCTTTGCCATCATTCGCTCCTACCTTAGATTTCGACCGGAATCGGTTGCTGGGCGCTCTGCTTGTGCTCGGGGCCGGCATAGACCCGCATGTTGGTGAACAACTTGCGGCCCAGCGGACCCTTGGGCAACATCCCCTTGACGGCGTGCTCCATCGGGAACGTCGGTTTGCGCTTGATCATCTCGGCATAGCTGGTCTTGCGCAGTCCGCCGGGGTAGCCGGAGTGCCTGTAGTACATCTTGTCGTTGTACTTGTTCCCGGTGAGGATCGCTTTTTCGGCGTTGATGATGATCACATGGTCACCAAGGTCGTGGAGAGGGGCGTACTCGGCTTTGTTCTTTCCGCGGAGAATCCGCGCTGCGGCGACCGCCACCCGGCCAAGCTCCTTTCCCTCCGCATCGATCAGGTACCATTTCTTCCGGATCGTCAGCGGTTTCACAAAAATAGTCTTCATCGATTCATCCTGCTCTGCAAGGATCTCCTTGCCTGTAATAATGATGATGCAGATTCCTGCATCGGCATGGCCTCTCCGCAAGAGGGAAAGCCGCTCGGCTGACGAGCAAATCGGCAGAGGTCTTCCCCCGTTCCGACCACCGCATCCGGTCAGGACTTCGGTCTTGGACAACTCCCCGGGAAAGGCAGGTTAGGAAGGAGCGCACCATCGTGCTCCGACAAGATCCAAAGTACCCTCGAACGGAATCGAAGATGATCGGGTTCTTCACGGCGTAACGCCATAGCCATCAAACATCCACGCCCCTAAGGGCGGACAACGCTAAGCATTGTATAGTCTTCCGCCCAATCGTGTCTAGCCTTGTTCGTCAGCTATGCGGTCGATCGCGGCGAACCGGCTCAGATAGGTGGCCTTCTTCCCGGTGGCGAAAACGACGTCGATCACCTCCCGTTCCCCTTCCCCCCGCACCGCGGCCACTTCCCCCGCTCCGTATGCATCGCTGTACACCCTCTGACCGACGGCGAACAGGGGGCCCTCCCCCCGACTCTCGTGCCTCACCTTCATCGCGAACCCCTGCCGGATCATCTTCGAGCCGCTGTTCCCCCAACCGGATGGCGCATCATCCGCATCCCGCTTCGCAAACGAAGGGAATCCTCCCGGGGCAGGAGACCCTTCGACCCGGATCAGGGCGGGATCGATGTCGGCGATGAAGCGGCTCGGCTGCTGGAAGCTGGTCTTTCCCCAGATCTTCCGGACCTTCGAGGAGAAGAGGCAGAGCTCGTTCCGAGCGCGCGTGACCGCGACGTAGAAGATGCGCCGCTCCTCCTGGATGTCCTCGTCGCTCTCGTTCCGATGGCCGGGAAAGAGACCCTCCTCCAGACCGGTGACGAACACCCGGTCGAACTCCAGCCCCTTGGTGTTGTGCATCGTGATCAGGGTCACCCCCTCCTTGTCCCGGGGATCATCCGTCCCGAGGGTGGTCCGATCCAAGGTCAGCTGCTCAAGGAACGTGACAAGCCCGTCGAACGAGGACTCGTACGCCGACAGGGCGTTCACCAGCGCTTCGAGGTTGGCGACCTTCGCGGTCGTGTTGAGGTGGTCCTGCTCCTGATAATGCTCGTAGAGGCCCGATTCCCGGATCAGGAACGTCACCGCGTCCACCAGGTTCCCTTCGCGGATCATCCGCCGGCCCTCGTCGATGATGCGCACCACGAGCTCCGCTCCCTTGGCGGCTCTCGAGGAGAGCGCCCGGTTCCGAACCCCCAGGGTGGCCGCTTGGAGAAGATCGCCGTCCGTCCGCCGGGTGAAGCCGACGATCTTCTCGACGCTGCCGGGTCCGATCCCCCGGGCGGGCTTGTTGATGATCCTTCGGAAGGAGACCTCGTCCTTCGGGTTGGTCAGCAGGTACAGAAGGGCCAGGGCGTCCTTCACCTCCTCCCGCTCGTAGAACTGGAGCGCCCCCACCACCTTGTAGGGGATTCCATACCGCTTGAACACCGTTTCGAAGGGGACGCTCTGGGCGTTGGTCCGATAGAGGACCGCGCTGCCTTCGTAGTTGTGGTCCTCCCGAAGAAGGGTGACGATCCTTCGCGCTTCATCCTCCTCGTCGTGCACGTAGAAGAGCTTGGGCTTCCGTCCGCCCTTCCTGGCGCTCCAGAGATTCTTCTCGTGCCGGTCCTTGTTCTTGGAGATGATGCTGTTGGCCACATCCAGGATCTGGGTGGTCGAGCGGTAGTTCTGCTCCAGCTTGATCGTCCGGGTCTTCGGAAACTGGGACGCGAAGGTGAGGATGTTCTTCACCTCCGCCCCTCGGAAGCGGTAGATCGACTGGTCGTCGTCCCCGACGACCCCGACGAAGGTCTCGGGGCCGACGAGGAGCTTCAACAGAAGGAACTGGGCGGTGTTGGAGTCCTGATACTCGTCGACCATGATCATCTCGAAGCGGGAGTGGACCCACTCCTGTACATGGGGTGCATTCCGGAGCAGCTCGATGGAGCGGCCGATCAGATCGGCGAAATCGAGGTTCCCCACCGCCCGGAGCTTTTCTTCATACCGTTCATACATCTGCTTGAAGAGGAGATCGGCATGAAAGATCCTCGCCGCGTCGCCGGGGGGAATCATCCGATCCTTGGCGTAGCCGATCCGCTTCATGACCGGTTCGAGCTCCCGCTTCTTGTAGGAAGGATAGAGCGAAGCCAGAAGCGCAAGCGAATCGGCATCATCGTAGATCGTGAAGTTCGACGCCAGACCGATCTCGCTTCCGAACCTCCTTAAGAGCCATGCGCCGAAGGAGTGGAACGTCCGGATGTTGCACTCCTTCACGTCCGGATGATCAGGAAGCAGCGCTTCGACCCGCCCCTTCATCTCGCTTGCCGCCTTGTTGGTGAACGTGACGGCGAGGATCCGGTAGGGGGGGATCTTCAGCACCTCGATCGCATAGGCGATCTTGGTGGTGATGACCCGGGTCTTGCCGCTTCCGGCCCCGGCCAGCATCAAGAGCGGTCGGCTGTTTTCAAGCACCGCCTCCCGCTGAGGCTCGTTCAGCTGATTCAGATACGTATCGATGGAAGTCATCATCATCCTCCATGCAGGGGAACCGCTTCGAAGTCGATTCCGTTCACCCGGGTGATTCCGCACCGGATCACCGTCCCCGGTACCGGATCTCGGGCCAACACCACCGTCAGACCGTCAACTTCCGGCGCCTGGGCGGAGGTCCGGCCGATGTAGAGCTCCTCACCCTCGACACGCTCCTCGATGAGGACGTCGACCTCCCTGCCGACGAAGCGTTCCAGCCGCCTGCCTGTGATGGCGAGCTGAAGCGCTTCAAGCTCCTGTTGAAACCTCCGCGCTTTGGCAGCGAGTCTCCTGTGGGCTCGTTCATTCGTCAATTCTGCGGCTTTCGTCCCCTCCTCCAGCGAATAAACGAACGAGCCGACCCAATCGAGCTGCGCCTCGCGAAGGAAATCCATCACTTCCTCAAACGAATCCTCATCCTCGCCGGGGTAGCCCAGCAGGATCGTCGAGCGGATCACCGCTTCGGGAAGCGCCTCCCTGATCTTTCGGATCAACGCAAGGTGGGATTCCTTCGTTCCCCTTCTTCCCATCGACCGAAGAATGCTCTCCTTTGCATGCTGGAACGGGATGTCGAAGTACGGAAGGATCTTCGGATGCATCCGAATGAACTCCAACAGCTCCACGGGAAAGATGTCGGGGTGGATGTAGAGCAGGCGGATGACGAAATCCCCCTCCACCTCGACGATCCGCTTGAGCAGCGCCATGAAATCCATATCCGCTTCCTTCAGGTCCCTTCCCCAGGATGCCAGATCCTGGCCGATGAGGTTGATCTCCCTGACTCCCCGGGCAATTAGGGAGGTGACCTCTTCGAGGATGACCGCCATCGGTTTCGAACGCAGGGAGCCGCGGATGATGGGGATGGCGCAGTAGGAGCAGCGGTGGCTGCACCCCTCGCTGATCTTCACGTATGCGCTGCCGGGAAAGGAGAGAAGAAGGTTCCGTTCATACGGATCCTCATCCCTATACGCCGGATACGCCGGAGTGGAGACGACCCGTTCGCCGGAAAAGACCCGACCGACCACTTCGGGCAGCTTCGAAAGGTCGTGGTTGCCGAAGATCGCCGACGCCTCCGTCAGTTCCGCCGACAGTTCATCGGCGTAGCGCTGGGCCATGCAGCCGCTGAAGACGATCTTCGCTCCGGGATTATGATGATGGAGATCGAAAAAGGTGTCGATCGCCTCAGCCCGGGCGGATTCGATGAAACCGCAGGTGTTGACGATGATCAAATCGGCGGCGGCCGGATCCTCCGTTCGGGAGAACTCGTCCTGCAAGAGGGTGAGCATCACTTCGGCATCCACCTGGTTCTTCGAGCATCCAAGATTTTCCAGATATACGGTCTTCATCACGTCCCAGAACTCTACCCAAGGGAGGAGGCATTGTCCAGCCATGGGGAAACCGGGAGTTTTCCCAATTCTTGCCAAAGAATGCTTCTTGGTATAGTATCAACAATACCGCTCATCGGAGAGCGTCGATCTCCGACGGTCTTCTCGAATTACGAGGCATTGCATGACGAAATACATTGTTAACAGGCTCCTGGGGATGATTCCCACCCTCTTCATCATCATCACCCTGAGTTTCTTCATCGTCCGGATCGCTCCCGGAGGCCCCCTTTCCGCCGAACGGAACCTCACCGACGTGGTCCGGCGGAACATCGAGGCGAAGTATCATCTCGACGAACCCCTGATCAAGCAATACGGCCGGTACATGTTCGACATCCTGAGGGGCGACCTCGGCCCCTCCTTCAAGTATAAGGACTACGATGTAAACTATTACATCTTCACCAGCCTGCCCAAATCGATCGTCCTGGGCTTATGGGCGATGCTCATCAGCGTGACGGTCGGAATGGGAATCGGCATCATCGCCGCGGTGAGGCAGAACTCCTGGATCGACTATCTCTCCATGGGGCTGGCGGTCATCGGGATCAGCGTCCCGCTCTTCGTCATCGCGCCGGTCCTGCAGCTCATCTTCGCGGTGAAGCTCAAGTGGCTGCCGACCAGCGGATGGTACACCACCGGCGAAGGGTATCTGACGGTCATCCTCCCGGCGGTCTCGCTGAGCTTCGAATACTTCGCCAACATCGCCCGTCTCACCCGCTCGTCGATGCTGGAGACGCTCCGCAGCGACTACATCCGGACCGCGAAGGCGAAGGGGATGAAGCGCACGACGATCATCTTCAAGCACGCGATGAAAGGGGCGCTCCTGCCCGTCGTCAGCTACCTCGGCCCGGCGTTCGCCGGCATCATCACCGGAAGCGTCGTCGTCGAACAGATCTTCCGGGTCCCCGGCCTGGGGAAATTCTTCGTCCAGTCCTCCTTCAACCGGGACTACACCCTCATCGTCGGCGTGGTCATCGTCTATTCGGTCATCCTGATCGTCATGAACTTCATCGTCGACATCATCTATGCCCAGCTTGACCCGCGGATCACCTACAAGTAGAGGAGGCCGAGATGAAGAACGTGGTAACGAATGAATTCAACCAGGTGGTCGAGGGCAACAGCCTCGGAAAGGATGCTTGGAGACGCCTGAAGAAGAACAAGATGGCGGTCATCGGGATGATCATCGTCATCATCTACTCGATCCTCGCCGCGGCGGCTCCCCTCCTTCCGATCCATCCCTACGACCAGATCATCCTCGACCATCAGCACCTGCGGCCATCGCTGACCCGGACCGCCGGGGAGATCATGATGGAGAACCGTCTCAAGGACCTCTACTTCAAGGCGTGGCGGAGCGGCGAGCTTCAGGTGACGGAAGCCCAGAGCGCCCAGATCAGGAAGTGGATCGCCGCCAACGACACGAACAAGGTCTGGAACTTCGTCCTCAAGGAGGGGGAAGCCCAGCGGGAAGCGGGCACCTTCACCTTCAACGCCGCCGACCAGCGGGTCATCACCCGCCTTGGGAACAAGATCGACACCGAGTTCCTGATCGACGTCACCAGGATCACCTTCAGCGAGGAGAAGGACGGCAAACGGCAGGAGCTCAACAAGATGAGCTATGAGGAGATCTCCCGGATCTATGCGGACCTGACCGATACGCCCATCGAACTCGTCGAAGCCCAGACCCTCACGGAAGTGACCAGCCAGCTGATGAACACCCTCAAGAGCACCACCCCCGGACTCAGCGCCGAGGAGTACTAGGTCAACCTGGAACTGGAGCTGCAGACGATCGGGGAGAGCGGGGTCGCCAAGCTGGGGAAGACGAACCTCCTCGGAAAGATTTCCACCACGATCACCCGCCAGGCGGACCGGGACCTGAAGCAGGAGATCAAGGACGGGCTCGCCGTCTTCCCCGTGGAGCGGATCATCGACGTCAACGAACAGCTCCAGGCGAAAGTGACGGCGACGAAGAAGCATGAGCGGAAGTACTTCCTCGGAACCGACTACAGCGGACGGGACATGCTCAGCCGGATCATCTACGGCGGTCAGGTCTCGATCGCGATCGGGCTGGTCGGAACGCTGACCAGCGTCCTGATCGGAATCATCCTCGGGGCGGTCGCCGGGTATGTCGGGGGAAAGGTCGACTACATCCTGATGCGGATCGTCGACATCATGTACGGCCTGCCGTACATGCTCCTCGTCATCATCTTCATGGCGATCTTCGGGCGGAACATCCTCAACCTCTTCGGAGCCCTTGCCCTCGTCTCCTGGCTGACGATCGCGCGGATGGTCCGGGGCCAGGTGATGAGCCTGAAGAACAGCGAGTACGTCGAAGCCGCAAGGTCCATGGGCGGGTCGACCGCCAGGATCATCCTCAAGCATATGATCCCCAACTCCCTGAGCGTGATCATCGTCTATTCCACCCTCCGGGTTCCCGCCTTCATCATGCAGGAGTCCTTCCTCTCCTTCCTGGGACTCGGCGTCCAGGCCCCGTTCGCTTCATGGGGTTCGCTCGTCGGCGACGCGGTCGACGGGATGACCCTCTATCCGTGGCGCCTGATCTTCCCCGCGATCGCGATGACGCTCTTCCTGTTCGCGATGAACTTCTTCGGGGACGGTCTGCGCGATGCGTTCGACCCGCAATCAAAGAATGAGCTGTAGGAGTTATGATGGCATGAGTCCAGTCAACGATAGAGAGGTCGTCCTCGACGTCCGGGGCCTCAAGACCTATTTCAAGACCGACGCCGGCATCGTCAAGGCGGTCGACGG
>JAAZJI010000083.1 GCA_012800465.1 Spirochaetales bacterium | reverse complement strand
GGACTGGACGATTGTGCATTGTTATGCAGAGAAAAATGCATATTTATCATGCTGGTGGGCTATTTTGAAATTGGCTCTATAGATATGGCTTCAAGATCCAGAATGGTGATCTTGTGCTTCTAAGTGAGGAGGTAGTCTAATGGATCCTTTTGAAAGAGTTTTACCCAATAAAGTTCAAGTTCAGAACATAGCCGACAAACCTGTTGCCTATCCTGCACAAAATGAGATGATCGTTATAGCAATCGCTCCGGTTGTAGGAACTGTTACAGTGCAGTCTGCTGCCGCAGTGGAGCTAAAAGCAGGAGCGTCTCCGCTTTCAGGCAGGACTCGGATCGTCATCAGGAATCCGAGCGTCGATACTGCTGTACGTATCGGAGGATCGAGCATCACGACGAAAAAAGGATATTTGCTTGAGCCGCAGGGAACCTTGGCCATCAAACAGGACAGCGGGACGCCCGTTGCAATCTACGGTCGGTCGACCGGCTGGGAAGTAAGCTTGGAGGTGCTTGAGGCATGACATATCAATTTGTTACTACAGATTCAGGAATCACTGAAATCCTGATGGAGTTTCTCGATGAAGGAGTAAATCTTACGGTTAGTCGCAAGGTCGCCGGAGACACGGAAAAGGCGATGACCCAAGTTAAGGTGCTTGAAGCCGATGCCCGCAGAGACTACGCAGAACTCTTCCCACTGCCGGAAGTCATGACTGATATAGAAGGAGAATTGCCATGAAAAGCTATATGGGGAAATACACGCAGGACGAGCTTGCAAGGAACATTTTTGCTATCGAGGATGAGCTTACAGCGCTTTGGCTTGACGGAGGAATGGTCGGCATTGCCGACGTGCAAGTGCAAAAGGATTACCAAAAGCGAATCGAGGAGGCGTCCTTCGGCCGCAATACAGTCCGATTTGACGGAAACGGCCAGCCTTCCATCCTCGTCAAATTCGCCCCGGACGAAAAATCAAAACTGTCATATCTCTTTGCGGACTCAACTCCTGGAATCCATCCGGCCTTCATAATCGACGGCAAGGCGAAGACATGGTATCGGGGCAAATACCAGATGGGTCGAGTTAACGGAGTCAACTACCCTGCTTGCCTTCGTGGTCTTGAGCCGTGGCACAACATATCGTTTGATGGTGCGCAGGCGGCCGTCACAGCAAAGGGTGCTTGTTACTGCCTTCCCACCCAGCAGATGGAAGCCTATCTGGCACTGGCGTGTGGGCGAAATGGCTTCGAGCCCGGTGGAAATACCTACTATAGCGCATACTACTATGCAATCGATGAAAAGGGTGTGGCCTCCGGCATGCAATATAATGGCAACTACTATCATACGAAGGGTGGAAGCGGTCCGCTCTCCTGGAGTCATGATGGGACTCCGTTTGGGTGCTTCGATATTGTCGGCAACACATGGAAATGGACAGGAGCCTTGAGAATCGTCAACGGCGAGATCCAGACGTTCGTTGATAACAATGGCGCAGGATCTCTCTCGACAGTTGCAGCCCATGCGGCCAGCTCTACAAGCTGGAAGGCAATCGACGTTGATGGCGCATTCGTAACACCTGAGGCTGATGTTCCTGCTTACGCAGATGCGACCTCCTATGCGACGGACGCGATAGTCATGCATAACGGGGTTCGCTACAAATCGCTCACTGACCATACTTCTGGATCATCTACCGAGCCGGGAGTTGGAGCATCTTGGGAAAACGTATGGGTGCGCAAAGGAACCCTCCACTATGCATGGGACGGATCAAAGGCCTACATGACTGATCATGCTGAAGGTCTTGATGATACATCCAGATATTTATTATTTAAGGACTTGACCACAGACATCACGGTACCTACTGTCGCATACGCTCTTGGACTATTCCCTAAACATCCCGATCAGAGAGGTCGAATCTATATCAGAGGTGGCGAGCGCATGGCCCGCCGTGGGGGTAGCTTCGAATCCGCGGGCGGCGCTGGGGTCGGCTCGTTGGGTCTCGGCACCACTCGGGGCCACTCGTACAGCTTCTTCGGGGGCGGCCTGGCTTATACAGGCGATTGAAAACCGGACAACCGCGAACTGTAAAACTGAAAAAGGAGCGAGCGATGGTTGAACTGTCAAGAATGGAGGTCAGGGCGGATGATGTAATCCAATATGGATACATTGCCGTCAAACAATTTCCGAAAAGCGAAAAATTCGTCCTTGCTACCAGAATAACGGACACGATGTGGGAGCTTGCCGCACTGATCAGCAGCGCAATCGACGCTCAGTACAACAGCGATAAGATCAAGCTGATGAAAGAGGCGGACAGGGAATTGAGGAAGCTGAGAATCATGGTACGGAACTCCATGAAGCTCGGCTTCCTGCCGTTCAAGAAGTATGAACACTGGTCCAAGCTGAATGATGAGCTTGGAAGGATGATTGGCGCCTGGATGCGTCAAATCTCGAATCGAAAGGGATAGTGTTGCACAGAGCGCATGGCCCTCCGTGGGGGTAACTTCGAATCCACGAACGACGCTGGGGTCGTCTCGTTGAATCTCAACAACACTCGGGGCAACTCGAACAGCAACATCGGGGGCGGCCTGGATTATCTGCGCAGCCAGAACGCATTACTTACGGGTGATGCGAGAGCGCACAGAAGATAAGGAACGCTATTCCTACCGTAATGGTGAAGTGAGAAACGAATGAGGGCGGCCCGGCTAGTACCGGGAAACCGGGAATGTGGGGTTCGCCCTCCCTTATGTACAGAGGGTGTATAAATGCCTAAGACTTTTAACGGGCTATGGTCCGATTTTATAAGCTTTGAAAACCTGTACGATGCGTATGCAACCGCCAGAAGTGGCGGGCATAGAGAAGATATGCAGGTAATGCGGTTCACAAGGGATCTTGAGACTAACTTGTTCAACATCCAGAACCATCTTATTTGGGGCACATGGCGGCCTAATCCTGTTTATGAATTCATCGTGTATGAGCCTAAAAGGAGGCTGATTCAGGCGCCCGCATTCGTTGATAGAATCGTACATCACGCCTTCGACCAGGTAGCGGGCCATTTGCTGGAAAATGAAATGATCAGCCACACCTATGCGTGCCTTGAAAATAGAGGCCCACTGAAGGCGGTTCTGCAGTTACAGGAGTATGTGCAATCATATCCGCAAGGAAAGCGGCTGTATGCACTCAAAGGCGATGTACGTCATTTCTTTCCATCAATCAACCATATGTTCCTCAAAGGGCAGATACGAAGAACCATAGCGGATAAAAAGTTGCTTGAGGTGGCGGATCTTATTATAGATCAGAATGAGCAGCTGGAGGGCTTGTACATAGGTTCCCTGCCATCCCAAATTTTCGCAGGAGTAACACTCACACCGTTCGATCACCATATGAAGGATGATATGGGCGTAAAGCATTATGTGCGATATATGGATGACTTCATCATACTTTCGGACGATTTGGCATATATTCGTGAAATGCTCCGGGATGCTGAGATTCAGTTAAACAGAGCAGGCCTGCTGATCAATCCAAAGAGTAAAATCATTCCTATAACACACGGCATTGATTTTTGTGGATATAGAACCTTCAGGGATCATCTACTTCCCAGAAAGAGGAACGTGAGGAATGCAAGGCGCAGAATCCTACATCTCATTGAAGAATATGACAAAGGAAATGTGAAGCTAGAAAAGGTCAGGGCTTCGATCATGTCGTTCCTAGGCTATGCATCTCACTGCTCGGCTTATAGAACAACAGAGAGGCTTCTGAGTGAGGCATTGATAAAAGCAAGGCCATTTGCCAGTTTGAATAAAAACATCTCCACAGTTAAACACGGATAGACACGGATTAACACGGAAAAATTGGCAAAACACGGTGGAAAAATTGTCAAAACGCTGGAATTTTTTTTATTTTGCGGCGGATTGTACAGCATGCGACCTTCACCTCAGCAGGGACGGATCATACCTCTACTGCTCGAATCGGGGACATGACTCGGTGGCGGTCTTCAGGGTTGAACACAGCCTGCGCCGCTTCGAATACTGCATCACCGACAAGGAGCCGAGAAGCTTCGCCCTTTCACCGGACGGATTGTGGATGCTGGTCGCCAATGCTTCGAGCGACACGATCACGATCCACCGCCGGAACCGGATCAACGGCTCGGTCGGAGAGAAGACCCACCGGGTTCCGATCAAGAATCCCGTCTGTCTGACTTGGATGTGAAGGTGGCCCTCAGATCTTCATGGTCGACGGTCCTGGGATCGAAGCGGAAGATTTTGAACACCGTCTGAAGGGCGATTCCGACGATCACCGCCGAGAGGATCGTTCCCCACCCGAACAGGCCGCCCATCAGAGCCCCTGAGATTGTCACCGTGATCTCGATCAGGGACCGGATGATTCCGACCTTGATTCCGGTCTTACGGTGGATCAGGACCATGAACGCGTCCCTCGGCCCCGCCCCGAGGCCCACCGAGAGATACAGATAGGTCGCAAAAACCATGATGAACAGCCCGATCGTCAGCTGGATCAATCCGCCGATCGCCGATCCGGCGGTCGGGACGACCTTGGCGGCAAGAATCAGGTTCATCACCAGACCGATGAAGATGATGTTGAGGATCGTCGCGATTCCGATCTTCTCCCCGAAGAGCGCGGTGATCGTGATCAGGACCAGCCCTACCCCGATGGAGATCGTTCCTATTTGAAGGTTCAATACGTTTGCCAGACCGGCATGGAACACCTCCCACGGTGCGAATCCGATCCGGGCCTCAAGGGTGATCACGACGCCTAGGGCGTAAAGCACGATGCCGAGAAGGACTTTGAGGATTCTCCGGGGGTAGTTCATGACCCGTTCTCACGCCTCATCAGGACAAGGAGGATGACCATGATGACGGGGAAGATCGTTCCGATGAACAGTCCGCTTCGCAGGGCCGCCTCCTCGGTGGTGAGGAAGTCCAGCCAGGGGGCGATCTTCACCAGATCCGGCTTGACGTTCGCGATGAACCCGACGAGCCACGGACCGAACGCGGCCCCCGCCGCCCCGCCGGCGGCGAGTGAGGCGAACAGGGAGGATCCGGCCTTGGGGAAGTGGTTCGCTCCATTGACCACCGAACCGGGCCAGAGCAGCGCGCTGCCGAGCCCGCAGAGGACGCAGGCGACCAGGCTGAGCAGTGATGATGGACTGAAGGCGGCAAGCAGGTACATCGCCCCGCAGAGCAGGGAACCCAGCGTCATCGTTTTCAGAAGATCGAACTTCTTTCCAAACGCTCCGTAAAGGGTCCGGGCTCCTCCGAGAAAGAGGGCGAACAGGGTCACCCCCAGCAGGTCTCCGACCTCTTTTCTCAAGCCCAGTGACGATTCGGCGAAAGCGCTCGTCCACTGGGAGATCGAAAGCTCCGTCGCCCCGGCGAAGAAGATTCCTGCAAGGACGAGGAGAAAGTACCGTGACGTGAAGAGGCTTGCCGTCTTCGTCCTCTGTCGGGCTTCGATGACCGGAGGAAACGGGACGCGGAGGAAATTGAAGAAGTTGAACAGGGGGAAGATCGACCAGAACAGCACGATGAAGGGCCATGAATCCTTTCCGAAGACGGAAAGAAGCGTCGTGGTGAGCACCACCACGAAGATGAGGCCCCAGGCGTAGAAGGAGTGCAGCAGGTTCATCGCTCCTTCCTTGTCGTCCGTCGGAATCGACTGGATGATCGCACTGAGCTGCAGCTCGAAGAGCCCCGCCCCCACCGAATAGAAGATCGTCGCACATACCAGCCCAAGATAGGGAATCGAAGTGAAGAGAACCGGAGCGAGCGCCAGGATGATCAGGCCTGCAAAGACCATCAGATGGGCGAAGAGGATGAACGGCTTCTGCCCCCAGCGATCGACCGGGGCGCTGAAGAGCAGACTCGTGACGATCTGGATGCCGAAGTTCAGCAGCACCAGGCGCCCGACCTCCTCGAAGTTCAAGCCGAAGCTCGTCATGAAGATGACGAACAGCAGCGGTGCGAGGTTGACCGCCGACGCACCGATGAAACTGCCGAGATGGCACGCCCTGATCGTGGATTTGTACATAGCTTCGAGTATAGG
>JAAZJI010000082.1 GCA_012800465.1 Spirochaetales bacterium | reverse complement strand
GTGTGCGACCTCTCCTTCCGCTCGATCCGCAAAGCGGCGGCGCACATCCTCGACCTTGCAGGAAACACCTACCTGATCGCCCTCATCAAGCCGCAATTCGAATTGGAGGATCCTCCGCCCTCGTTCGACGGAGTCATCGAGGACCGGGATCTCGTCGTCCGGGTCGTCGCCCGGCTTTTTCTCCGCCTGGCCGAGGAAGGGGTGGGCGTCTTCGATCTCGTGGCGAGCCCGATCAGGGGGACGAAGGGGAACATCGAGTTCCTCGCCCTCCTGAAAAAAAGGGCAAGGACTCTCGCTCGATCGCTTCACTCGTCGAGTGGAAGATCAGCTTGCGCTCCTTCGATGAGCACGACGACATCCTTCGCCCCGAGGAGGGACGCGGTCTCCTTGAGCTGGAGGTATGCCATCTTCATGTCCGCTGAAGCGAGAAACTCCTTTGAAAGATTCAGGTAGATGATGTTCGAAGAGCGGGTGAGGCCCAGGAGCTTCGTGCCTGAGTCGATGTAGGTGATCGCCCCATCCTCCAGCGCGAGGAGAGGAACCCCCGCGAGCAGCGCCTCGAAGGTGTCGTGGCTTGCCGACGACCCCATGCGGGGCTGCTCGACCCGGTAGGCGGCGAACGAGGTGCCCAGCGGGGCGAAGACGACCTCCACCATCCGGTTCGCCGGGTTGGCCCGGGTCTCTTCTTTCCGACTCCGGATGAGCTGAAGGACTCCGCTCTCATCGAAGGCACGCTTCACCGTCGGTAAGCTGACGATCCCGATGATCGCCGTGTACAGGATGAGAAAGAGGAGGATGACAAGTGCCCGAAGGAGGGCTTTTGGGTGGTCGGCCATCACCTCATCGTAGCAAAGAGCGGGCTCTTCTTCCAGCTTTACATCACCGGGCAAACTCCGTATCATACCGGTATATGAGGATTTTGACGGGGTTGGCAATCGGTGAAGGGATCGCGCGGGGCAAGGCGAAAATCTATCGTCATGCTCCCCTCGTCGTTGAACGGAAGCGGATCGCCAAGGCCCAGGTCAAGCGGGAGCTCGGGCTCCTGGACCGGGCGGTTCAACGCGCCCTCGCCGCTCTTGAGCGGCAAAAGGCCGATCAGATGGAAGGCGAAGCGCTGGCGATCCTGGAATCCCATCTCCTCATGGTGCAGGATCCGACCTACATCGCGTCGATCAGGAAGCTGATCGAAGAGCGGCTCATCAACGCCGCGTGGGCCACCGAAGAGGTCACGGAGGAAATCATCAGGACGCTCGAAGCGAGCGATGATGAAGCGTTTCGCCAGCGGACGGTCGACATCGGCGACATCGGCCGGACGATCGTCGAAAACCTCTACGGCAAGAGCGCCCAATCCTCGCTGGTTCTCGACGAGCCGGTGATCCTGCTGGCGGACACCCTGTTGCCCAGCGAGCTCTTCGGCCTGGACCGTTCCAACATCCTCGGTCTGAGCCTGGACGGAGGAGGACTGGCGAGCCATGTGGCGATTCTCGCCCGGGGGTTGGACATCCCCACCGTCATCGAGACGCAGCTGGCCTCCCATGTGGCCGAGGACGGCGATGACGTGATCATCGACGGGATCCGGGGGGAGGTGATCATCCGGGCGGACCATCAGGCGGTCCGGACCGTCACCGAACGCTACGAGGCCTACCTGGCGCACGAAGCGGAACTCCTTGCGGGAGCGGGCATGGAAGCCCGGACCGGGGACGGGAAGCGGATCCTCATCCAATCCAACATCCAGACTCTCGGCGAACTTCCCTTCGCCGAAGCGGAGGGCAGCGACGGGATCGGGCTCTTCCGGACGGAGTTCTTCTTCATGGAGCGTTCGGCCCTCCCAAGCGAGGAGGAGCAGTTCCTCGGGTACAAGGAGGTGCTTGAACGGGTCGCTCCCAGGAGCGTCACGATCCGGACCATCGACCTCGGAGGGGACAAGGTCGTCAGCGGCCTCAACCTGGAGGAGGAGAACCCCGTTCTCGGCTTCAGGGCGATCCGCTTCTGCTTGGAGCACGAAGAGATCTTCCTGACCCAGCTGCGGGCGATCCTGCGCGCCTCGGCGTTCGGGAACGCGAAGATCATGTTTCCGATGATCAGCGGAATCGGCGAGCTGAAAGAGACGCTTCGGCTTCTTGAGACCGCCAAGGGGCGGCTGAAGGAGGAGGGGGTGGACTTCGATCCCGACCTTCAGGTGGGAACGATGATCGAGGTCCCCTCCGCCGCCCTGATAACCGACCTGATCCTCCGGCACGTCGATTTCATTTCGATCGGGACGAACGACCTGATCCAATACACGATCGCGGTCGACCGGAACAACCGGAAGATCGCCCACCTCTACCAACCCCTCCATCCGGGGGTGCTGCGTCTGCTCAAACACGTCGTCGACCGGGCGCACGGGATGGGAAAGTGCGTAGCGGTCTGCGGCGAGATGGCCTCCGATCCCCACCATGCCGTCGTCCTGGTGGGCCTCGGTGTCGATGAACTGTCCATGGGCCCCCATGCGCTCTTGAAGCTGCGCAAGATCATCCGGTCGATCGACCTGTCCGCCGCCCAAAGCCTTGTCGATGATCTCTTGACCATGGACTCGTCCGAAAAAACCGAACAAGCGGTCCGGGAGTGGATGCATGAACGATTCGATGACCTTACGATCCGATGATCCGGCAGTGGTCTCCATCATCGGTCGACCGAACGTGGGAAAGTCGACCCTCTTCAACCGCCTCATCGGCAAGCGCAGGGCGATCACCGACCCGACGCCCGGAGTGACGCGCGATCTGCTGCCGGAGCGGTGGTATCTGGCGGGCAATCCCGTGACCCTCGTCGACAGCGGGGGAGTGAAGATGGAGGGACGGACCCTCGATGAGATGGTCAGCGCCAACAGCCTCTCCCTGTTGGATCGGAGCGATGCGATCATCTTCATGATGGATTGCACCGAGGTGACCGCCGAGGATCAGCACCTGATCGAAGCGCTTCGCCCCTACGGCGACCGGCTGGTCCTCGCCGTGAACAAGGTCGACGACCCGAAGCGGGAGGACCTGGTGTGGGAGTTCTACGGCTACGGGTACGAGCGGGTCGTCGGCATCAGCGCCGCCCACGGTCTGGGAATCGACGATCTGGAGGAGGTTCTGCTCGGGATGCTCGACTTCGAGGAGATCGAGCAGGCCGAGGAGGAGGAAGCGACCGTCAGGCTCGCGATCATGGGCAAGCCCAACACCGGCAAATCCACGCTGGCGAATCTTCTTGTTGGCAAGCAGATCTCGCTCGTCAGCGAGATCGCCGGGACCACCCGGGATGTGGTCAGCGGCTCCTTTGTCCACAAGGGCACGACCTTCAGTGTGCTGGACACCGCCGGAATCCGGCGAAGAACCAGGGTGGACGAGAACGTCGAGTACTACTCGGTGAACCGGGCGATCCGGACGATCGAGGAGGCGGACGTCGTCTTCCTCGTCGTCGACTCCGCCGAAGGGCTGGCGGACCAGGACAAGAAGATCGCGCAGCTGATCGTCCGCCGCGGAAAAGGGGTGGTCATCGTCCTCAACAAGATCGACCTGCTCTCCGGCGTCCCCAACGAGCTGGAGGCGATCAAAGATCGGATCCGGTTCCTCTTTCCCGTTTTGAGCTTCGCACCCGTCATGATGATCAGCGCGCTCGAGGAGAAGGGGATCGAACCGCTTCTTGATACGGCGTGGAGCCTGTATCGCCAGCTCCATCGAAGGGTCGAGACCTCCCGTCTGAATGAAGCGCTCGGAAGATGGGGACAGGAGTATCCGCCGCCCCGCGGCAAGGAAGGCCACTTCAAGGTCTACTACGGGACGCAGGTCTCGACCAATCCGGTGAACTTCCTGCTCTTCGTGAATCGGACGAAGGGTTTTCCTTCCTCCTATCTCACCTACCTGACCAACCGGATCCGAAGCGAACTCGGCTTTCCCCGGATCCCCGTGGAGATCGACCTGAAGGAGCGGAAGCGCTCACCGTCGCTGAACCTCAGAGGACCCGGGCCGGCTCCGGAGCGGGTGGCTTCCGCCTCCGGACGGACCGGCGGGAAGGCGGTCGCCCGGAGGAAGGGGGTGAAGCCGGGGAACAAGGCGGCGGTCGAAAAGGCCCGAAAGCGGGCGATCCGGCAACAGCGGCGAAAGGGCGGAAAGTGATGGGTTTCATCACCGAAGCGGGAATCACCACGCTCGCCCTGGATATCGACGGCACCCTCTACAGCCGCCTCCAGCTCAACACGCGGATGGTCCGCTCCCTCTTTCCGAACGTCCGCCTGGGCCTGGCGTTCAACCGGGCGCGCAAGGAGGTCCGCCGAATCCAAGACGAGTATCCGCCGGATGATGAAACACGAGAGGGTTTTCTGGATCGTCAAGCTGCTTTGGTCGCAGAACGGTACAAAAAGGACGTCGGTGTGATAAAAGAGCTGATCGACACCCAGTTTTACCGGGCATGGGAACGGACTTTCACGACCATAACACCGTTTCCCCGTCTCCGCGAGACCCTCGAACGGGTGAAGAGGGAAGGAGCCCGCATCATCCTCTTTTCCGATTTCCCCATCGCCGAGAAGCCGACGACGCTCGGAATCGCCGATCTCGTCGACGACGCGTTCACCAGTGAAGAAAGCGGCTACCTCAAGCCGAGCGGGAAGGCGTTCGGGTATCTGGTGGAACGAAGCGGTTCCGAACGGACGAAGATGCTGTATATCGGAGACAGCTACGACAAGGACTGCGTCGGAGCGGCCGACGCCGGACTCGTCAGCTGGTACCTTGGAAAAGCGAAGAAGGCGGGGGCGAAGGCGAGCAGGTCGTTCGCTTCCTGGGCCGAGATCGAAGCGGTCATCTAGGAGGGTGCACCCATGGGGTTTGAAATCGTGTTGTCGCTGCTGCTCTTCATCACCACCCTGATCATCATGCTGCTCCTGCGGGCTCAGGATAGGCGCAGCCACTCCCTGGAGGTGATGAAGAACCGGATGGGGCAGTTCATCCGGGAGATCGACGCCACCCGCTCCCTTTTCCGGGAGGAGCTGCAGAGCGTCGAAGAGCGGCTCAACCGGGTGATCGATGAAGCCCGGCGGGGCAGCGATGAGCTTTCCTTCCGGTTGGATGAGATCGATCGGCGGCGAAGCGAGCTGATCGAGCTGGAATCGATTCTCGCCCGCTATCGCGCCACCCTCCTGGAGCTTGGCGAGACGACCCTCGCGATCGACCGCAGGATCGAGGAGCAGAAGGCGTGGCGGAAACAGATCGATGAGATCCACGCCCAGATCGACGAGTTCGACTTTCGCCTGCAGGGCTTCGCCTCCTCGTTCGAACGGGCGCTCAAGAGCGCGCACAAGGCGATGGAAGAACCTCTTACTTGACGCTTCAAGCCGGGGATGAGTATGTTAATCGCGTGGGCCGGACCGGTTCCACGCTTTTATATGCATTTCAATGTGATCGGTGACATGAGGACCTGTAGATGAGCAAGAAGGAAGAAGCGAAGAAGGAACACGTGAAAAAGGAAGAGACGGAAGAGCTTGTTGACGATCTTCAGAGCATCGAGGATGAGCTTGCCGAGGCTCGACGGGAGATTTCCGCCCTGAAGGAGGAGAACCTCCGCGACCGGGCGGATCTGGAGAACTGGCGCAAGCGGATGCTCCGGGACAAGGAGGATTCGATCCGATTCGCCAACGAACGCCTGATCGTCGACCTGCTCGGACCGCTGGATGATTTCGAACGAGCGATCGAAGCGGCCGAGGAGGCGCAGGACTTCTCGAAGGTGCACGACGGGGTGGTCCTCGTCAGCGAGCAGATCTATTCGACGCTTCAGAAGAACTGGGGTCTGGAACGGATCGAAGCGGTCGGGAAGGAGTTCGACCCCAACGAGCATGAGGCGTACCAGGTCGTCGAAGATGAGAATCTCGAGCATGAAACGGTCCTGGAAGAGTATGCCACCGGCTATAAGCTGCACGGTCGGGTGCTCCGTCCCTCGAAGGTGAAAGTGGGACGACCGGCCATTTGACGATGGAGCGGGTGTATGAGTATTTTACATGCACCTGATGAAACAGAATTGATGAGATAGAGAGGAGTGATACGATGGGTAGAATCATTGGAATCGACTTGGGGACGACCAACAGCTGCGTCGCGGTGATGGAAGGAACCGATTCGGTCGTCATTTCCAACAGTGAAGGACAGCGGACGACCCCCAGCGTGGTTGCGTTTACCAGCAAAGGCGATCGTCTCGTTGGTCAACCCGCGAAGAACCAGATGGTGACGAACGCCGAAAACACGGTGTATTCGATCAAGCGCTTCATGGGGCGCAAGTATAAGGATATTCCCTCCGAGGTGAATCTGATTCCCTACAAGCTGAAGGAGGCCGCCGGAGGTGAGATCCAGATCGATATCCGCGGTAGCTCCTACAGTCCGCCGGAGATCAGCGCGGCGATCCTGCAGAAGATGAAGAAGACCGCCGAGGACTACCTTGGCGAGACGATCACCGAAGCGGTCATCACGGTTCCCGCCTACTTCAACGACGCTCAGCGCCAGGCGACCAAGGATGCCGGCCGGATCGCCGGATTGGATGTGAAGCGGATCGTCAACGAGCCGACCGCCGCGGCCCTGGCCTACGGCCTGGGGAAGGATTCCAGCCGCGAAGAGCGCATCGCCGTCTATGACCTCGGCGGTGGAACCTTCGACATCTCGATCCTTGAACTCGGTGACGGGGTCTTCGAGGTGAAGTCCACCAACGGCGACACCCACCTCGGCGGAGACGACTTCGACCAGCGGATCATCTCATGGATGATCGACGAGTTCAAGAAGAGCTCGACGATCGACCTCTCGACCGACAAGATGGCCCTTCAGCGCCTGCGCGAGGCGGCGGAGAAGGCGAAGATCGAGCTGT
>JAAZJI010000081.1 GCA_012800465.1 Spirochaetales bacterium | reverse complement strand
TACGGTCTCCAGCAGGTACCGCAGCGTTTGCCCGATTCGTCTTCCTTTGGGAATCCCCAATGCCAACAAGTCGTTCCCTCCGATTGCAAGATCTTTGATCGAAAGGGCGTCATCGGATGTGATGATCCCGTCGATCCGCTTGGAAAACTCATCGAGGAGGGCGATATCCGCCCGGCCGCCGATCGCCAGCTGGTCGGCGATTCTCAACGTGAAGAGATCTTCGATGTGCTCGACGCCGACGCGGACGATGAAGCGGCGCACGGCGCTGTCCGTCATCCCGGGAGTGTAGGAGAACATGTGGTGGCGCACCAGGTGGGAGACGGTATCGATCTCCTCGTTGGAGGCTTTCAGGCGCTTGAGGATCGTTTTAACGAGCGCTTCCCCCGCGACCTCATGGTTGTGGAAGGAGAAGCGGTCGCCATCGGGTTTCCGGGTGGCGGGTTTCCCGATGTCATGAAAGAGGGCGGCGAGGCGCACGAATCCGGAGGCGCCGAGATCCGCCGCCTTCTGGCAGGTGGTGAAGGAATGCTGCAGGACGTCCTCGTGGTGGAACCCCTTCTGCAGAACCCCGTCACCTTGGGCAAGCTCCGGAAGGATGACGGCGAGCGCACCGCTGTCATGGAGGTACCTGAGCCCTTTTCCGGGATGGTCGCTCTTTATCAGCCGGACCAGCTCATCCCAGATCCGCTCGACCGAGACGAGCCTAAGGTTCTCTTTCAACGCCCCCATCGCCGCGAAGGTCTCCTCTTCGATCCCGAAGCCGAGTTTTCCGCTGAACCGGGCGGCCCGCATGATCCTGAGGGCGTCTTCGCCGAAGCGCTCGCGGGGATTCCCGATCGCCCGGATGATCCCGTCTTTCAGATCCTGTCCGCCACCGTGATGATAAATGATCTTCCCGGTTACCGCCGAAGCAGCGAACGCGTTGATCGTGAAGTCCCGCCGCTTCAGATCCTCCTCGAGGGAGGGGATGAAGGTGACGGAGGAGGGGCGTCTTCCATCCTTGTACTCCCCCTCGCTTCGGAAGGTCGTCACCTCGTAGTGCTTCCCCTCGAAGATGACGGTGACGGTCCCATGGGCGATTCCGGTCGGGATGACGGTGCGAAAGAGGGCGACCACCTCCTCGGGGCGGGCGTCGGTGGTGAAGTCCAGATCGGAGTTTTTCAGGCCCAGGAGAAAGTCACGGACCGCGCCTCCGACGATGTAAAGCGAATAGCCGTTGTCGTGGAAGGCCGAGGCGAAGCGTTTTATTCTGCCCGTTATCGGAAAGGTTCGCATATGATGACAGTACCCGCTCATAATGGATGAGGTCAACGGTCCGTCTACGGTTGTCATTTATCCGTCGAATGAATAGAATGACACTGATGCACAAAGCCTGATCGAGGCGAGGAGTTCATATGTTTCGTCCCGTTGATCCGAAAGTAGATTTTCCCAAGATGGAGGAAGGGGTCCTCCGGTTCTGGGTAGAGCGGAATATCTTTAAAAAATCGATTGAAAACCGACCCGAGGAGAGCGAGTACG
>JAAZJI010000080.1 GCA_012800465.1 Spirochaetales bacterium | reverse complement strand
TGAATTGATCGTCATAGTTCTGTTTCTCGATCGTAACAGGGCTCTTTATCTCCGTTACGCCCTCCGCGTTGATCAGGCTGATGGTTAAAACCAGCACGATCATTAGAATCAAACCCTTTTTCATTTTTCTTCCCTCCGATTCGAATGTACGCAAAGTTAATAAGTTTCTTACAGTAAGTAAGCTTAAATACACAATGTAATATTTGTCAATGAAAAGTATTAACAAGTTGTTGTTCAGCGATTACGATGCCTGCCGGACTTTCACAGCTCCTTCTTGTGGATTTTTTCTTCCCGAGCTTATAGACTGAAGGGCGGAGGCGGATGATGCACGGGAGCCCGTTGAGAGCGTCAGACTTGAAGAACCATAACCAGAACATGGTTCTGTCACTGATCCAGTCCACGAAAGCGGAAGGGATCAGCCAGTCCCACGTCGTCCAGAAAACCGGACTCAAGGCGCCCACCATCTTCAGGATCTTCACCACCTTGGAGGAGGAGGGTCTGATCACCCCGATCTCCCAGCCCCAGGAGGAGACCAACGGCCGGAAAGGCCGGCGTCCGATTCTCTACACGGTCGTGCAGAACGCCCGGTATACGATCGGTCTGGAGTTCTGGGCCGCGTTTCTCGCCCTCGGAGTGTTCGACTTCCATGGGGAGCAGATCCACACGGAGATCCATCCCCTGCCGAAAACGATCGATGCCCAGGCGCTCATGGACCTGATCGTCTCCGAAGTGAGCCGAATCCTCAAGGAGCTTTCGATCCCCAATGAAAAGGTGATCGGACTCGGAGTGGCCGCCCCGGGGCAGGTGGACCTGAAGCTGGGGAAAGTCCGGTATTATCCCAGGATCCCCGGGATGAAGGAGATCTTCCTGGTGGACGAGCTCTCCTCCCGGCTCGACACCCCGGTGCTCATCCACAACAACTGCAGCGCGCTTGCGTTCAGCGAGTATTGGTACGGAGGCTATGACCACAAGGGAAGCATGTTCACCTTTCTGCTCCGGACGGGGGTGAACGGGGCGTTCGTCCATGGGGATGAGATCTACGTGAACAGCCAGGAGCAGACGATCGAGTGCGGACACCTGCAGATCGACGCCGCAGGTCCGGCGTGCACCTGCGGGAACCGGGGCTGTCTGGAAGCATACCTTCAGGAGCTGGATCCCAATGAACTGGATCTGCGGCTCTCGCTCTTCGAGGGACTGGATCCCAGACTGCTGGAAGGGGATCCGGAAGCCCACAGGATCATAGAAGAGGCGGCGACCCGTCTGGCGTTCATCATTCGGATCCTCACCCGGCTGTTCGCGCCGAAGTCTTTCCTCTTCGTCGCCTGTTGCCAAGGTTTGGCGGATGCGATCAGGGACGCAGTGGGCGAGCAGCTGAAGGAGCCCGATTCCTTCTGCAGCGAGATTCCCCAATTGTTCGCTACGGCATATGATCCTTCCTCGACCCAACGGGGAATCAGCGATCTCGTCCTCAAGGAATACCTGCGGTAAAAAGTTTTTGTTGACGAATCACACTTTCTGTTATTTAATTTACTTACTTATGGGAAGTAAGTAATAGATTGAGGTATGATCGTGAAACATCCTGTAAAACTCGGCCTTGTCTGTCTGGCGAGAACGACGTACGACCATCACGCGGCGGAAACGCTGTATAAGAAGATCCGGGCTCAGGTATCCCTGATAGAGAACGTCCAGTGGGAGTGGATCGAGGACCTGGTCATCTCCCAGGAGGACGGAATCGCCGCAGCCGAACATCTTTCAACGAAAGCGCTCGATGGTCTGGTCTGCATCTCGGGAACCTTCCACCTCGGTCATCTGGTCCTCCAGCTCAAACGCCGAATCGATCTGCCGATTCTCCTCTGGGGCCTGCCGGAGCTGCCCTATGACGGCGGAAAGATCCGCCTCAACAGCGTGTGCGGGGTGAACCTGAACGCGTCCAACCTCTACAAGAGCGGCTATGACGACTACTCGGTGATCATCCAGGATGAAATCGATGAGGATTGGATCGATGCGATCCGAATCATCGCCGCGCTGAAACAGGCGAAGATCGGGATCATCGGATACCGGGCCGACGGGTTCTTCAACGTCGGTGTCCAGGACAACCAGCTGTTCGGAGCCACCGGAGCGCTCGTCGACCACTACGAGCTGCAGGACGTCTACGATTACAAGGTGACCGAAGAAGCGGTTCAAGCCAGGCACAAGCATATCCTTGAAACCTTCGACGTCGGCACCCTCAGCGAATATCAGATCGAACGCGTCTCCTCCCTCGCCGCGAAGCTCGACGGATTCTATAAGGAAAAGGGGCTGTCCGCCCTCGCGATCCGCTGCTGGCCGGAATTCGCCCGGGATTTCGGAGTCTCCCCCTGTGCGGCGATGTCGCTTCTGCAGTCGGAGGGGCTCATCCTCGCGTGTGAAGGTGACATCGACGGGGCGGTCTCGATGATCGCCCACAAAGCGGTCGGAGCGGAAACGCCCTTCCTCTTCGATTTTTCCCAGGTCGATTTCACGGAGGACTTCGCCCTCTTCTGGCACTGCGGCGTCGCCCCGTGCAACCTCTGGGACGGGGTGTGCACCAGGAGCCTCGATACCTATTTCGCCGGAGGCAAAGGCGTAACCGCCGACTTCGTGCTCAAGAGCGGCGAGCGTTCCGTCCTGAGGATCGATTCCGCCCGCGGGGAATACCGGCTCTTCGTCCAGAAGGCGGAAGCGATTCCCATGGAAAAGCTCCTCAAAGGGACCTACATGAAGGTCGTCTTCGACCGTCCGGTCCGAGAAGTCCTCGACCTCATCCTCGACAACGGATTGGCCCATCACTCCTCGGTGGTGTACGGCGATTACATCAAGGTGATGGAGTACCTTGCACATATAAAAGGCTGGAAGGTGATCAGATAGAGCCATGGCCCATGGAGCCAAGGTAGACAAAAGGAGACACGTAATGAAAGGAAAACGATTCGTAGTGATGGCACTGGTATTGCTCATCATGGTGGGCCTCGGTGCACAAGGACAGAAGGATCCGGGCGTTGCAAAGGAAGTCGAGCTGCGCTGGGCGTCGATCTGGGTCGGAAACGACAGCAAGGCTCCGGCCGTCGAGGAGCTGGTCGCCGCGTACAATGCGAAGAATGAAGGCAGGATCAAGGTGGTCATCGAACCGCAGCCGGATTACAACGCATACGAGCAGAAGGTTAGGACCAGCCTGGCCGCCGGTCAGGTTCCTGCAGACATCTTCACGATCAAGCTCAACCCGACCACGGCGACGTTCTACCAGTCCAACCTCCTGATGGATTTCAACAAGGTGATGGACGGAGCCTGGAAAGCGACCTTCGACGCCCCCTCGCTGGCCCAGTCCGAGATCGACGGAGTGCTCCGGTCGCTTCCGATGGAGACGGCGATCCTGCCCCTCTGGTTCAACATGGACCTGCTCAAGAAGGTCGGAGTGAACGAGGTGCCGAAGACCCTGGACGACATGTTCGCCACCTTCGACAAGCTGAAAGCCGCGGGAATCGCCCCCACCAGCCAGATGACCGGGGATACCAACGCCTGGACGTCGATGATCTGGTTCAGCCACTTCGCGGTCGCCCTCGGCGGGCCCAATGTCTGGGACAAGCCGTTCACCGACAAGGCGTTCGTCGAGGCGGCCAAGCTGATCAAGCGAATGATCACCGAGTATTCCACCAGCGATGCGGTCGGCCTCGGGGCCGGAGGCAGCGGCGGACACTTCCTGGCCGGGCGGACTGCGGTCTTCTCCAACGGTCCGTGGTATGCCGGCCGGGCGGATTTGGCGGCCACTCCCTTCTACGACTCGATCAGGATCGCCGGGCTGCCGGATGCCGGACCGACGAAGGACTTCATGATCAGCCGCCTGCAGGCGAACATCTGCGCCGCGGCCACGAAGGACAAGGCGCGGGAGGAGGCGATCGTCGACTTCCTGAAATTCCTCACATCGAAGGATTCGATCACGAAGATCGCCGAGACCAGCGGGGCGATGTTCGCTATAAAAACGGATTTCCGCCCGACCGTCGATCTGAAGAGACAGTTCTTCATCGTGGCCGAGGGAGCTAAAGCCACCGCAAGCGACCTTGAGGCTGCGCTCGGGGCCGAAGTGACCCTCGAGTTCGCCCAGCAGCTGGGCGCACTGGCTCTCGGCCGGATCAGCGCCGAGGAGTTCTGCGCGCTCGTGGATCGCAAGATCGAACGATAAACATCATATGGTGCCGCCCCCTCTCGCGGGGGCGGCCCGTCCTTGGAGCATCGCATGCATATAGTAGGAAGCAACAAGAAGAGAATCTGGTTGGCGCGAATCCTGTTTTTGCTTCCCGTCTCCCTGCTGTTCTTCTTTTTTTTCATCTACCCCTTCCTGTTCACCCTCTATACGAGCCTTACCCAATGGAGGGGGATCGGGGCGATGAAATTTAACGGGCTGGCGAACTATGGGAAACTGCTGGCCGACGCGACATTCCGGAAAGCGTTGAAGAACAATGTGGTCTGGGCCCTGTCGCAGGGATTCATCCAGGTGCCCCTGGCATGTCTGGTGGCGATGATCCTGGTCCGGAAACCCCGGTTCTGGAAAGCGTTGCGAACGGCGTACTACCTGCCGAACGTCATCTCCACGGTGGCGCTGGCGATGGTCTGGGTGGCGATCTACAACGTCAAAGGCCCGCTCAACGCGATATTGCATGCTTTGTTCGGGGTTGAGAAACTGAACTGGCTCGGAAATCCCGACGTCGCGCTCTTTGCCGTGATTTTCCAGACCGTCATCTACATCGGATACTTCATGATCATCCTGCTTGCCGCGGCGATGAACATTCCGCGTTCCTATTACGAGGCGGCCGAGATCGATGGGGCGGGGACGTTCCGCCAGGAGTGGCACATCACCCTTCCGATGCTTCGCGGCACCCTTGTAACGACGATGACGCTGGCGATGGCCTATGGCATGCGGCACTTCGAGTCGACGTTCCTGATGACCGGTGGGGGACCGGCCTATGCCACCACGACGATGGGGATCGACCTCTATCTGAAGATGGACGCTCTCCGCTACAGCGAAGCGTCCACCGTCGGGGTCATCCTGATCCTGATGGGAACCGTCGTGATCAGCCTCATCCGGATCCTCTTCGGGACGTCCGATCCGATGAGCGAGACGGCGCAGTAGGAGGAAGGGATGGAGAAACGAAAGACGATTCTGTCGGGAACGCTGCATCTGCTCAAATGGATTCTTCTTCTCTTCCTGCTTTCACTGGCGCTGCTTCCGATCGTGTGGCTGATGATCAGCTCGCTGAGAACCAATCTGGAGCTTCAGACCTCCCCCTTCGGATGGCCCCGACAATTTCAGTGGGTCAACTATTCCAAAGCGCTGCACATGGCGAGTCTTCCCCGGCTCCTGCTCAACTCCGTCACCGTCGCAGCCCTCGCCGTGCTGATCAACACCCTCGCGACCTCGATGGCGTCGTTCATTCTCGCCCGTGAGTTCTTTAAAGGACGCGATGTCCTTTATACGATCTTCACCGCCGGGGTGCTCATTCCGGTGATCTCCTTCATGGTGCCGTACTTTTCGCTCATCACGAAATCCGGGCTGTACAACACCCTGACCGCGCTGGTTCTGGTCTACGCTTCGGTCAACATCCCAGTTTCGATCTTCCTGGTCACCGCCTTCATGAAATCGATTCCGAAAGAGCTGGAGGAGGCTGCCATCATCGACGGATGCGGGTTTTTCAAACGGTTCAGCACGATCATCCTTCCTCTGTCCCGGTCGGGAATCGTCACCGCGGCGACCTTTTGCTTCATCTATTCCTGGAACGAGTTCGTCATGGCGATGCTTCTGACTTCGTCGATCGAGTCGCGGACCGTCCAGCTGGGCATCAAGTTTTTCACCAGCCAGTTCATCACCGATTACGCCGGCATGTATGCCGCGGTCGTGATCACCATCATTCCGAGCGTCGTCGGATATGTCCTGTTGCATAACAAGATCATCGGCGGCTTGACCGCCGGTGGCGTGAAGGGGTAGAAATGCTGAGTTTTTCTCATCGGGACGGCACCGTTGAAGTCGCCTACAACTACATGAGGCTCTTTGTCCACGGTACGGAACGTCCTCTTGTCATTCTCCGGAAGGCCCGGGAAACGGTCGAGATGTATCGAGGCAACTTCTTCATCGAGGACGAGACTCTTGAAGAGGTCGCGCTCACCGAGTGCGTCCGGAGCGAAGAGCTCATCAGGGGCATCAACCATTCCATGCTGATCTTCTCGAAGGGACCGATCTCATTCACCCTCACCCTCAGCGAGCAGGATGGCCGATTGATCATTCAGCCATCGGATTTGCCCGCCGGATACAACCGGCTCATCCTCCGGATCGAGGCGGAAGAGGATGAGCACGTGTGGGGGTGCGGCGAACAGTTCTCCTATTTCAACCTTCGCGGCAGGAATTTTCCGATCTGGACCCGGGAACAGGGCGTCGGCAGGAACAAACGGACGAAGATCACCCAGCTTGCCGATCGATTCGATCGCGCCGGAGGAGACTACCACACCACCTTCTATCCCCAGCCCACCTTCGTCTCCTCGAGAAGATACTTCTTCCACGCCGATACCGACGGGTATGCCGACTATGATTTTTCCGACCCTGCCTTCCACGAGCTGACGTTCTGGGACGTACCCCGGAGAATCGTGATATCCGGCAAATCGACCTTTCTGGAAATCGTGCAGGACATCTCCGCGTTGCTCGGGCGCCAGGGGCTCCTTCCGGATTGGGTCTATGACGGGATCATCCTCGGAATCCAGGGTGGAACCGAGACGACCCTCCGGAAGCTTGAACGGATGCAAAACGCCGGCGTCCCCGTCACGGCGGTCTGGATGCAGGATTGGCAGGGCGAGCGGTATACGAGCTTCGGAAAGCGGCTCCGCTGGAATTGGCAGTGGGATGAGAAGCTCTATCCGAATCTCGATAAGGAGATCAGGCGCCTGAACAAGGAGGGGATCCGGGTTCTCGGATACATCAATCCGTATGTTCTGGCCGACCATCCCCTCTACGACGAGGCGAAGGAGCTCGATCTGCTGGGCAAGCGGGAGGACGGTTCGGTCTATCTGGTGGACTTCGGCGAGTTTGACGCCGCCATCGTCGATTTCACCAATGAGGAGGCCCGGATCTGGTACAAGGAAGTGATCGGCCGCGAATTGATCGATTTCGGATTGAGCGGCTGGATGGCGGACTTCGGCGAGTATCTGCCCACCGACGTCATTCTTTCAAGCGGGCGGTCGGCGATGCTTGAGCACAACCCCTGGCCCGGATACTGGGCCCGGATCAACAAGGAAGCGATCGACGAGCGGAACAAGAGCGATGAGATCCTCTTCTTCATGCGGGCCGGCTCGACCGCAAGCCTCGCCTACTGCCCGATGATGTGGGCGGGGGACCAGAACGTCGACTGGTCGGAGGATGACGGTCTTCCGTCGGTGCTGACTGCGGCGCTTTCGCTCGCGATGAGCGGAATGGGGCTCCATCACAGCGATATCGGCGGATATACGACGCTGCTTTGGATGAAGCGGAGCAAGGAGCTGTTGATCCGCTGGGCGGAACACGCCGCGTTCACCCCCTTGATGCGGACCCATGAAGGCAATCGGCCCAAGGACAATTGGCAGTTCGACGGCGATGAGGAGACGATCGCCGCCATCAAAGCGATGACGGAGATCCATGTGGCGTTGAAGCCGTACCTGGCGGATCTCGTTTCCGAAAACGCCGAGAAGGGGATCCCCGTCATGCGGCCGCTTCTGCTTCACTACGAGGAGGAGCGGTTCTACTCGATGAAGGACCAATACCTGCTCGGCCCGGACCTGCTTGTCGCCCCGATCCTCAAGAAGCGGGCGAGAAAACGGGAGGTCATCCTTCCCGAAGGGGAATGGATCCACCTGTTCACCAAGGAAGCCTATGCGGGAGGCACGCACATGATTGATTCTCCGCTCTTGCGACCTCCGGTCTTCTATCGGAAAGGAAGCCCCTATACTCGAATCTTTGAAACGATCTGATGGATACATGAAGACGATCCTTTGCTACGGCGATTCCAACACCCATGGATCGAACCCCGGAGGGGGACGATGGGAATACGACAAGCGATGGCCGGGAATCCTCTCTTCCCTGCTGGGGGAGGGGTATCACGTCATCGAAGAAGGACTTGGCGGGCGGACCACCGTCTTCGACGATCCCTTCGAACCGGGACGAAACGGCAAAACCTTTCTTCCCGTCGCGCTGGCGAGCCACCAGCCGATCGATCTTCTGATCATCTCCCTCGGCACGAACGACACGAAGCGTTTCTTCGGCACCGATGAACGGACGATCGTCCGCGGAATCGAAGCGCTGGTGAGAATCGCCGGAACCTATGAGGTCAAAGAGATCATGGTGGTCTCCCCGATCCATGTCGGAGCGAGGATCGAAGAGACGATCTTCGCCGGCTTCACCGGGGAATCGGTGGAAATCAGCCGCAAGCTGAGCAAGCGGATCAAGGCGCTGGCCGAGCGGGAAGGACTCATCTTCTTCGATGCCGCGACGGTAGCCACCCCCAGTGAGATCGACCAGCTCCACATGGACGCCGAAAGCCACCGAAGCTTGGCCGAGGCGTTGAAAGAAGTGATCATCCGGCATCTGTGATCCGATGCAAGGACTCATGATCCGCACTCCTCATTGGAGACACATATTTATTGAGGGAAGCAATGAAACGACGTATAATTGGAAATCTGAGGGAATTCGTGAAATAAGGAGCAATACATGTTGGATCAGGTATACATGCAAAATTATGGACCACTTCAGGATCTGAGCTGGTCGGGTCTCGGTCCGATCAATCTTGTCCTTGGAGGAAATGGTACCGGAAAGACATTTCTCCTTAAAGCTCTCTATACCGCAATAAGAACCCTTGAAGAATATCGACGAGGAGATGAGCAGCGCACGATAGCGGAAATCCTTGCACAAAAGCTGTACTGGACGTTCCAGTGCGATAAGATCGGTGACCTGGTCACAAAAGGGGTTGACGGTTCGCTTTCCTTTTCAATG
>JAAZJI010000079.1 GCA_012800465.1 Spirochaetales bacterium | reverse complement strand
TGCTCGCCGTCGAGCAGTTCAACGCGAAAGGCGGCATCGATGGAAAGCTTCCGGTGACGCTCGTTACTGAAGACTCTGAAGGAGTACCCGAGAAAGGACTCTCGGCGATCGAGAAGCTTTCCTCCTCCGATAAGATCTCAGGGCTCATCGGACCGGTATTCACCGGGGTGGCGTTCGCGGTGGGCGAGCGGGTGCAGAATGAAGGGATCGTGATGATCAGCCCCTCGGCGACCCACGCCGATATCACCTCGATCGGCGACTACGTGTTCCGCACGGTCGTTTCCGACGGTCTGCAGGGGGAGGTCGCCGGCCGATACTTCTACGAGAAGCTCGGCTATCGGACGATCGGAGTCCTGTATGCGAAGAACGACTACAGCCAGGGGCTCTTCGAAGGGATGACGGCGTCCTTCGAGGAAGCCGGCGGGAAGATGATCATCAGTGAAGCGTTCCAGGTCGGCGACAAGGATTTCAAGACCCAGCTGACCAAGATCCGCGGCGCCAACCCCGAGGCGATCTACATCCCCAACTACACCGCCGAGATGGCTCAGATCCTCGAGCAGGCCTCCCAGCTGGGAATCAGGATCCCCTTCGTCTCCTGCGACGGGTTCTCCAACCCCGACATCTACAACCTCGCCGGTGACTTCACCGACGGCGTCGTCTACGTCGGCCCCGCCCAGGTTGCCGAGAGCCAGGCGTACGCCACGTTCAAGAGCGATTACGAGAAGAAGTTCGGCGTGAGCCCCGACTCCTTCGCCACGAACGCGTTCGACGGAGCGAACATCCTGTTCGCCGCGATGGAGAAGGTCTACAAGGCGACCGGGAAGTTCGACCGCAAGGCGATCCGGGATGCGGTCGCCGCGACGAAGGACTACCAGGGAGTCACCGGCACGGTGAACTTCGCCGAGAACGGCGACCTGGTCGCCTATCAGGGATTGTACCGGGTCAACGGCACGACTCCCGAGTATATCGGAACCTTCACGGTGGTCGACGGGAAGCTGATCCAGGTCGACTGAACCCGGTAGACGCCAAGATACGATGAGCCGGTGTTGAGGACACCGGCTCTTTCATGGTACTGTCAACCCAGTTCTCGTGATCAAGGAGAGACGTCGTGGAAATCGCTGAATTTTTCCAACACTTGACGAATGGCCTGACCCTCGGGGGGATCTACGCCCTGATCGCCCTTGGATACACGATGGTCTACGGCATTCTCAAGTTCATCAACTTCGCTCATGGGGATATCCTGATGGTCGGCTCCTATGCCGGTCTGTTCATCTACAACGCCCTCAGGGGGGATGCTCCGCTGGGGCCCTGGGTGCTGATCGCGTTTTTCCTCGCGATGCTCGCTTCGATGGCGATCAGCGCGCTTCTGGGGGTGACGATCGAGCGGGTGGCGTACAAGCCGCTGCGCAAGGCGACCCGCCTCGCTCCGCTCTTGAGCGCGATCGGGGTTTCCTTCATCCTCTCCAACTCCGCCGCCTGGGCGTTCGGGACGAACAGCAAGAAATTCCACTATCCCTTCGACAACACCCCCTATGTCTTCAACGGGGTGGTCATCACCCCCCACCAGATCCTGATCCTCTCGGTCTCGCTGGTGATGATGGTCATCCTCAAGATCTTCGTCGACCGGACCCGGATGGGCAAGGCGATGCGCGCCACCAGCCTGGACCAGCAGACGGCGATGCTGATGGGAATCAACGTCGACCGGGTGATCAGCCTGACGTTCTCGATCGGCAGCGCTCTTGCAGCGGTCGGAGGGATCCTCATCGCCCTCGACTTCAAGGTCTACGCGACGATGGGGACGATGACGGGGCTGAAGGCGTTCGTCGCCGCGGTGTTCGGAGGGATCGGCAACATCACCGGGGCGATGGTCGGAGGGATTTTGCTGGGTATTCTCGAAACCTTCGGGGTGGCGATCTTCGGCATTCCCAGCGGACTGAAGGACACGATCGCCTTCGGGGTGCTGATCATCATCCTCCTGGTCAAACCGGCGGGTCTCCTCGGCAAGGCCGAGAAGGAGAAAG
>JAAZJI010000078.1 GCA_012800465.1 Spirochaetales bacterium | reverse complement strand
CTCCTTGACCTTCGCCTTCTTGCCGACCCGCTGGCGGATATAGTAGAGCTTCGCTCGCCGGACCCGGCCGTAGCGGACGACCTCGACCCGTTCGACCCGCGGCGAATGCAGCGGGAAGATCCGCTCGACTCCGATTCCATAGGAGATCTTCCGCACGGTGAAGGTTCGACGGATTCCGCCGTTGTTCTTCGCGATGACCAGCCCTTCGAACACCTGGATCCGCTCGGTCGCTCCCTCGACGATCTTGAAATGTACTTTTACAGTATCTCCGACGGAGAAGTTCTCCGCATTCTCCTTGAGTTGCCCTGCTTCAACAGCTTTCATCACGTCCATTCTCTCCAATCCCCTTCGCCATAGATTCTTTCAATTCATTCAGTTTTTTTCGTGAAACCGCATCCAGGGAAGCGGTCTCCAGCAGATCGATCCGCCGCTCCATCGTCCGAAGCAGCTTCTGTTCCAGTCGCCATGACTCGATCTTCCCATGATGACCGCTCAATAATACATGAGGGACCTCTTTTGGGCAAGAGGGTCCGCTTCTGGTGTACTGGGGATATTCCAGCAACCCGTCGGCGAAGCTTTCCTCGTCGAGCGACCCGCTGCTGATCACCCCGTCGATCAGGCGGAACACCGAATCCACGATCACCATCGTGGCGACCTCGCCGCCGGTTATCACATAATCGCCGATCGAGATCTCATCATCCACATACTCGTCGATGATCCGCTGATCCAGGCCCTCATAGTGTCCGCAGATGAAGAGGAGCTCCCGCTCATTACTGAGCTCATGGGCAAGACTCTGATCCAACAGCACCCCCGAAGGGGATGGATAGATCACCCGCTTGCCCGCCGTCCCCAGCTCGTCCAGCGCCCGTGCAAGCGGATCGTACATCAGCACCATCCCCGCCCCGCCTCCGTAGGGGAGGTCGTCGACGCTTCTGTGCCTGTCGGTCGCCCATAAGCGGAAATCGACGAGCCTGTATTCCACCGTCCCCTTCTCCACCGCCCGTCTCATGATCGAGGAGGTGAAGAACCCCTCGAACATCCGGGGAAAGAGGGTCAGGATCGTGATCTTCAGTCGAGGAGCCATGGCGCCGTCAGTTCGATCGTCTTCGCTTCGAGATCCACCTTTCCGGTATACTGGTGGAGGAACGGAACCAGAAAGCGCTTGGAATCCGGTCGCTCGGCCTCCAGAAGAAGCGCCTGAGGCCCGTCCAGCACGCTGACGATCCTTGCCAGCGGCTCTCCTTCGGACACGAGGGTGCAGCCGATCAGGTCGGCGGTATAGTACTCGCCCTCCTCAAGCGGGGTGGCGAACCGGCGCTCGACCATCACCTTGGCGCCGACGAGCGCCCGGGCGGCCTCCGAGGAATCGTATCCGGCGAACTTCATCAGGACGCTCCTTCCGTCGGAGCGGACATGTTCGACGAGAAGCGGCATCTCCTTGCCGTCCTTCAGCGAGGCGACGACCTTCTCAAGCTTCTTGAGGTACTCGGACTCCTCGTTGTTGGGGTAGACCCTGACCTCGCCCTCGTAGCCGAAGGTCCGTCCGATCGTGGCGGTGGCGATGAGTCGATCCACGTCAGTCGAGGATCTCCAGCACCGCCCGTTTCCCGTCCCGGGTCGCCGAGGCGCTGAGAATCGTCCTGATCGCCTTGGCGATCCGTCCCTGCTTGCCGATGACCTTGCCGACATCCTCGCTGGCGACACGGAGTTCAAGAATCGTTGACTTCTCGCCCTCGACCACGTTGACATCCACCTGATCGGGAAAATCGACCAGCGACTTCACGATATATTCAACCAGTTCTTTTTCCACAATGTGCTCCTGGGACTCAGTCCCGGGCCTTGCGATTCACCTGCACGCCGCTCTTGTTGAGCAGATTGCGAACCGTATCGCTCGGCTGGGCGCCCTTCATCAACCACTCCTTGACGCGGTCTTCCTTGATCACCAGCTGCTCTTCTTTTTTCTCTGCAAGGGGATGGTAGTGCCCGACTTCCTCGATCGCGCGGCCTTGGCGCTTCTCGCGGGAGTCGATCACCACGATTCGATAATCCGGTCGTTTCTTCGATCCAAACCTCTTCAGTCTCATGCTCACCATCGTGACAATTCCTCCATGATATACAACTACAGACCCATCTGTTTCAACATCTCAGCCTGGTATTTCTTGTTCCGCGTCAGCTTCCTCATCAGCTGGCGTGACTTCTCGAACTTCCTGATCAGGCGGTTCACATCGCTGATGTGCGTCCCGCTTCCCTTGGCGACCCTGCGCCGCCGGGTCGGTCCAAGTATAAGATAATTTTCCCGTTCAGCATAGGTCATCGAGCGGATGATCGCCTTCTCCCGTTCGATCTCCCGCTTGTCGATGTCATCCTCGCTGACCTGCCCCTTCATCCCCGGAATCAGTTCCAGCATCGATTCGAGGCCGCCCATCTTGTTCATCGATTCCAGCTGATCAAGATAATCCTGCAGGTCGAAGGTGTTCTTCGCCATCTTCCGCTGCATCTTGATCGCCTGCTCCTCATCGAACACCTCCTGGGCCTTCTCGACAAGGGAGACGATGTCCCCCATCCCGAGGATCCGGGAGGCGTAGCGGTCGGCGTAGAACGGCTCCAGGTCTTCGACCTTCTCGCCCGTTCCGATGAATTTGATCGGCTTTCCGACGACCGAACGCAGGGAAAGCGCGGCGCCGCCGCGGGTATCGCTGTCGAACTTCGTCAGGACCACTCCGCTGATGCCGACCTGCTCTTCGAACTCCTTGGCGATGGTGACCGCCTGCTGGCCGGTCATCGCATCGGCGACGAACAGCGTCTCCTCGGGCTTGAGCGCATCCCGGACGTTTTTGATCTCCGCCATCAGCACGTCATCAAGGTGCATCCGGCCGCTGGTATCGACGATCAGGGTGTTGAACTGCTCCCTCTTCGCCTTCGCGAAAGCGGCTTTGGCGACCTTCGCCGGATCCTTCTCTCCTTCGATGGAGAAGACCTCGACACCGACGGTCTGTCCAAGGACCTGAAGCTGCAGGATGGCTGCGGGACGGACCAGGTCGGCGGCGACCAGGAGGACCCTCCGTCCCTCCTTCTTCAACCGGAGGGCGAGCTTCGCGGCGGTGGTGGTCTTCCCGGATCCCTGAAGTCCCATCATGAGGATCGACGAGGGGGTGTCCGGACCTTTGAGGGCGAGCTTCTGGTTCTCCTCGTCCCCGAGGAGGTTCACCATCTTGTCGTAGACGATCTTGACGAACTGGTCCCCCGGATCGACCGCCTTGAGAACCTTCTCTCCAAGCGCCTCCTCCATCGTGGAATTGATGAATCTGCGGACGACGCGGATATTGACGTCCGCATCCAAGAGCGCCACCTTGATCTCTTCGACGGCGTCATGGATGTTCTTTTCACTGATCTTGGATTTTCCAGCGATCGATCGCATGATCGAGCTGAACGCATTGCTTATCGAAT
>JAAZJI010000077.1 GCA_012800465.1 Spirochaetales bacterium | reverse complement strand
CCCCGTCGGCCCGGCGCGTGGCCCCCATGGTGTCAGTGCCCCCCAGTTCGTCCAGGAGTTCAACGAGAAGACGAAGGGCTACGAACCCGGACTCGTGCTTCCCGTCGTCATCACCGTGTATGCCGACCGGACCTTCAGTTTCATCCTGAAGACTCCGCCCGCCGCCGTCCTGATCAAGAGGGCGTTGGGGATCGAGCATGGTAGCGGTACTCCCAACAAGACCAAAGTCGGCAAGCTGACGAAGGATCAGGTGATGGAGATCGCCAAGACCAAGATGCCGGACTTGAACGCGAACGACCTCGATGCGGCGATGAGGATCGTCGCCGGAACCGCTCGCAGCATGGGTGTGGAGGTTGAGAGGCAATGAAACACGGAAAGAAATATCGGGCATCCGCCGAGAAAGTCGATCGGACGAAGTTCTATACGCTGGACGAGGCCACCGCGCTCGTGAAAGAGGCGGCGTTCGCCGCGTTCGACGAGACGGTCGAGGTGCACATCAAGCTTACCCTCAAGAAGAGCCAGAGCGTCCGTGACACGGTCGTCCTGCCCCATCAGTTCAGCGCGCAGAAGCGGATTCTCGTCTTCGCGAAAGGCGAGAAGGCGGATGAAGCGCGGGCGGCCGGAGCGACCTACGTCGGTGATGATGACCTGATCGAGCAGATCCGCAAGGGTTGGATGGATTTCGACGTGGCGGTCGCCACGCCCGACATGATGAAGGATGTCGGCCGGCTCGGACCGATCCTCGGTCGCCGGGGCCTGATGCCGAACCCGAAGACCCAGACCGTCACCAACGACATCACCGGTGCGCTCGCCGAGCTGATGAAGGGCCGGGTCGAGTTCCGTTCGGATCGGACCGGGGTCGTCCACCTCGCCGTCGGCAAGGTGTCGATGGATCCCGCCCTGGTCAAGGAGAACACGATCGAAGTGGTCCGCGAAGTGATCCGCAAGAAGCCCGCCGATGCGAAAGGCGACTACCTGGCCAGCGTGACCCTCGCTTCGACGATGGGCCCGGGCGTTCGCGTCGACGTCCGCGACTTCGCGCTCTAGGAGGTATGAAGATGGATTACACAACGCGAATCACCCCCGCCAAGGAAGAGGCCGTCCAGGCTCTGATGGATGAGTTCAAGGAGTACGACGGGTTCATCTTCGCCGATTACCGCGGGATGACGGTCGAACAGATCACCAAGCTGCGGAGGAATCTCCGCGAGAAGGATGCGGCGTTCCGCGTGGTGAAGAACCGCTTCGCCAAGATCGCCTTGACCAACCTGGAGATGGAAAGCGATGAGCATCTGACCGGTCCCACGGCGATCGCCCTCGCCAAGAGCGACGGGGCGAACCTCGTCGCCAAGGACCTCTTCAACAGCGCCCGGGACGGCGCTCCGATCAAGGTGAAGGGCGCCTTGATCGACGGGATGCGCTTCGACGCCGCCCAGATCGAGGCGTTCAGCAAGCTGCCGAGCAGGCTCGAGCTGATCTCCTCGCTGATGGGCACGATGAAAGCGCCGGTTCAGAAGTTGGCGGCCACGCTGCTCGCCTATGTCAAAGAGAAGGGTGGCGACGCCGTCGGCGCAGCCAAGGAAGAATAAACCACAGTCTTAGTCTTCACTCGGTGCCTGCTACGACTGTGAGAGACGATCTTAAGGAGAAGATAATATGGCCACTATCAAGAAAGAAGAGATTTTGGAAGCAATTGCGAACATGACCGTGATGGAAGTCGCCGAGCTCATCGGGATGATGGAAGAGAAGTTCGGCGTCCAGGCCGCGGCGGCGGTCGCGGCGGGCCCGGCCGGCGGTGCGGAAGTCGAAGCCGTCGAAGAGCCGACCGAGTTCAACGTCATCCTCAAGGCGGCCGATCCGTCCAAGAAGATTGCGGCGATCAAGGAAGTCCGGGCGATCACCGGTCTTGGTCTCAAGGAAGCCAAGGACGTCGTCGAGGCCGGCGGCGCCACGATCAAGGAGAGCGTGAGCAAGGCGGATGCCGACGCGCTGAAGGAGAAGCTCGAAGCCGCCGGATGTACCGTCGAGATCGTTCCCGTCGACTAAGGACGGAATCCTTGAGAACATTTCGCAAGGTGTGCGAACCGTCGAATTCTCAACGCCACCGGAACACCCCGGTGGCATGTTGTGTCCTCATCTCCTCCCTCGGGGGGATTTGAGTCGTCCGTTCATCCGACTTTGGAGGGTACACAATGGTTGCCAACGGCAAGTCCATACCTCGGACCTACATCGGTACCGAATCACATGAAGTGTGCGAACTGCCCAATCTCATAGGGGTCCAGCTTGAATCCTATGAGCGGTTTCTGCAGCTGGAGACGATTCGCAAGGGCCTGAAACCCGATCCGACCCTGGGTCTCGAGAATGTATTTCAATCCACATTCCCGATCGACAGCCCCAACGGCGAGATGCGCCTGACCTATCGCGGCTATACGATCGACTACGACAATGTCAAGTTCACGGAGACGGAGTG
>JAAZJI010000011.1 GCA_012800465.1 Spirochaetales bacterium | reverse complement strand
GATCCCCCCCTCGACGAGCTTGCCGGTCACGGGGTCGACCGGCAGAACGCCGCTGGTGAATACGAACGGCCCGGCGATGACCCCCTGGCTGTACGGCCCGATCGCTTTCGGGGCGGCGGGGGTGGCTACTTCACGCTTTTCTTCTTGAAACGACATTGCACTTCTCCTTGGCCTCTACCATACCGAGGCCCGATCCCTCTTACAAGAGGATGGTCAACAAATCAAGCGGGCTTTTGGCGACCGGGATCGCAGGGGATGCCGGACGATACCCTTTGGGAAAACCGAATCCCCAATCGACGGCGATGAACGCGCATCCCACCTCCGCGGCCCCCTCCTCGTCGTGGGGGGTGTCACCGATCAGGACCGCATCGTCGGCATCGATCCCAAGGTCCTCCAGGACCTGGCGGACCACCGCCGCCTTGCCGCTTCTGAGGACCGGGTCGCTGCCGCGGATCGAGTCGAACGAGGGGGTGAGGCCGAAATGGTCGGTCATCTGTTTCACCACCGGTTCCGACTTCAGGGTCGCGACCGCAAGGCGGCAACCGGCATTCTTCAGCGTGGCGAGGACCCGGTCCATTCCTTCGTACAGCTCGGCGCCGAAGCGCCCCGTCCGGTCGTAGATCGCCCGATACCGTCCGATCGCCTCATCGAGGAGGGATTCGGCGAGGTCGTACACCGCGACGAAGGACTCGCGGATCGGCGGGCCGACGAATCGGGCGAGAACCGAGGGATTCTGTTCCGGTTTCAACCCGAGGCTCTCGATCGTCGCGTTCGCCGTGGCGAAGATGCCGGGGGAGGTATCCATGAGCGTCCCGTCGAAATCAAAGATGGCCAGCTTGAACTTCATGGAGAGACCCTACGGGAAATGACCGATTCGATCAAGCGATCAGGGAGCCCAGAGCCTGATGGAGGTGGCCGTTCGAGGCGAGGATGTCGCAAGACGTGTCACTGAAGGGGAGTTGCTCGAACGCCGGGGTGACGATCCCTCCCGCTTCCTGAAGGATGAGCATCCCCGCGGCCATGTCGTAGTAGCCCAGCGCCCGTTCATAATACCCGTCGACCCGTCCGCCGGCGATGTAGGCAAGCTCCAGGGCGCAGGAGCCGAAGGAGCGCAGATCGCTCGTCGCCGCGAAGATCGTCCTCATCGTCTCGAAGTAGGAATCGGCGAGATCGCGCCTCCGATGAGGGGGAACCAGGATCACGATCGCCTCGCTCAGCGTTCGGACGGAGGAGACGGTGATCCGCTGCCCGTTGAGGAACGCCCCCTCGCCTTTCGCCGCCCAGAACAGTTCATTCTGCCGCGGGTTGAAGACGACTCCGACCAGCGGGTGGTACGGCACCTCCTCCCAGGCGATCGAGATCGTGTAGTTGGGCATTCCGCGGAAGAAGTTCGTCGTTCCGTCGATCGGATCGATCACCCAGCGATTGGAGCGCACGTCTCCGCTTTCACCGCCCTCCTCGCCGAATATCCCGTCATGGGGGAAGGAGAGTCGGATCGTATCCTTGATCAGCTGTTCGATCTGGATGTCGACATCGGTGACGTAATCGTTCGCCTCTTTCGTCCGGACGGAGATCGCCCCGGCCCGCTCCGCTCCCAATGCGTAGGAGCCCGCTCTGCGTGCCGCCTGCAGGGCGACTTCAAGGTGGGTCTTCATATGCTCGCTACACTCGCTTCCTATCCTGCAGCCGATTCGCCGCGTTGATCACGAACTTCCAATCCGTCGGAGTGAAATCTTCCCGGCTGATGAGGAGATCATCGGCGAACACCGGGGTTTTCTTCTTGTCGTACCCGATCGAAAGGGCCCGCCAGGAACGTTTCCCGTTGGCGTGCATCAGCGCCGCGACGTTCACCTTCCTGGTCCATGCGCTGAGCGGATCTCCTTTCGCGGCCAGCACGATGATCGTCAGCTCCAGGGGGACGCTCGTGAACATCCGGTCCTTGCCCGGCTCGAGACTCGTATCCCGGATCTGCCCGAGCATCCGCTCCAGGGAATCGATCACATCAGGCGTGCTCTCCTTCAGGTAGCTGTTGAACGACCACCGGTCCTTCTTTGCAAGCAGGGCGAAGATCGCGCTCAGATTCGGCGGCAGGTCCAGTTCGAACGGCCGGATCCCGGTCTTTTCTTCTTTCGGCGCTGCATCCGGAGAGTCGCTCTCCTCTTCCTCCTTCCGAGAAGGAGGCAGGTGTTTCGCGTGTTCGACCGCGTTTACCAGGGTGAAGCGGGAGGAGGGGCGTTTCCGCTGTTCGACGCTCCGTTGGATCTGGTCCAGAAAGCCGAACTCGCCCCCGTCCTCATCTTCGAAATCCCGGGTGTTGTAGCGGAGCAGATCCTCCTTGCCCTCCTCCATCTCCTCATCGGCGAGAACGAACGAGGATTCCACGACGATCTCTTCATCGTCATCTCCGCCCGTGCCGATTCCGGACTCGAAAAGCCCGAGCGCTTCGCTTTCATAATCCTCTTCGACCGCCTGGCGCTCCCGCGCGGTACGGTAGAAAGGATCGAACATCCGCTCATCCTCCACATCGAAGAGAAGCGGCTGCTCGCTTTGGCTGAACAGCTCATCGGCTGTCTCGTACTCGTCCTGGCCCAGATGATCATCCAAGGGGTTTTCCGACGTGAAGAAGGATGATCCGACCTGCGCCCGGTCATCCCCCTCCTTCTCCGGGTAGTCAAGGTACTCCCCTTCGATGATCGGAGGGGATCCGATCCTCAGGGTGAACCCCTGGTCGGAGCGTTGCCAGGAGGTGTCGACCTCCGCCTCGAGGGTGAACTCCGGCTCCTTCCTCTCCCCTATCGGTTGGAGTGGTTCGCTTTCATACTCGTCATCCTCGTAGAACACGGCGTACTCGTCCACCTCATCCCCTTCAAACTCTTCAGGTTCATCCTCGTACTCGTCTTCCTCGTCGATCGCGGCCAGCTCCTCTTCCAGGAGCTCGTCGTCATCGAAGGAGGGTTCTTCCTCCTCCTCTTCCCACTCCAGCTCATCCTCCAAGTGTTCATCGAACTCCTTCAGGGGATCGTGCTCAGGGATCGATTCTTCTTCCCGGGATGGCGGCATCAGGCCCAGCACCCCCTTGATCTCGTTCGCCCCCTCCCGGGTCGTCGCCAGCGTCGCCACCTGGAGAAAGGAGAGGGTGAGCGTGTCGTCGATCATCGAAAGCGGATACTCCGTGATCGCCCTGAGGTCGACGATGACCGCGGAGGCGGGATGGGTTTTTGCCAGGTCGATCGCCCGTCGCTCTTCGATCAGGGCCCGGGCGTAGGCTTCGCTCTCCTGAAGCGGGTCTTCGGGAAAGAGGGTGTGGGCGGCGGGGACCTGGACCACCAGCTCCTTCTTCCCGTCCTCGAAAAGGGCATCCAAGAGCCCTCCTTCATGTTCCACGTTCCGCGTGTAGTGCATCGAGGAGAGCATCGTCGTGAAGAAGGTGATCGGAAGCAGGCTCCGCTTATCCTTCTCGATCCTCTCCCACGCTTCCTTGCGCTCCGCACTCGAGGAGGTCACCGCTTCCTTGATGACCGCATACCCCTCGATGAGGACCCGCCGGGGATCGAAGCAGTGATAGGAACCGTCTATGAGGATGAACGGCTTGAGAGAAGATCGCTGAAAGTGCGTCAGGCGATGGTTGTCGACCCGAAACTCCTCGCTCGCCGCCGGCCGGGCGAGCACCTTCACATCCGCTTCGCCGAGGGAGGTGTGGCCGAGGAGCTCATGCTCCCCCGTTTCGATGAGGGTCGCCAAGGCCTGAAGCACCCCGTCGAGGTGGGAGGGGAAGACTTCGCTGATCAGGGCGTTGAACGGTTGAAGCTGATACAAGAGCGATCGGTGGTGCCGCTTTAAAAGCTCGTCGTCGAACACCGGGGGCAGGACCCATCCGCTCGCCTCCTTCTGGAAGCGTTCAAGCAGGATCGGATCGGTGAGCGTCCCTTCCGCCCTCAGCGCCAAGGCGGTGTTGTCCACGGTACGGATGGACTTGCGGACGATGTCGTCGAAAAGCCGGACGACCTCCTTCCAATCCTTCTGTCTGATCCGCCCGTTCCGTGAAAGCGGCTTCGGGAGGGATTGGAGCAGATGTGCCAGATAGGAGACGAGCACCTGGGCGATCCGAATCGCTTCACCATCACCTTTCCATTCCCTGATGACGGTCCGGTGGTAGTGTTCGAGGGTGTGCTCGAGCAGCGCGACCGGTTCATAGCGGGACGCCACATCCTTCAGGGAACGAATCGAATTTGCTGAAAAGACCGCGAGCTCGCGAAGGTTCCGTCGGATCTTCTGGGCTGAAATGTCGCCGACGGAACGAAGATCCCAACTCTCGTTTGTTTTCACGCTTCCTCTCCTGAATCCAAGCATAGCATACCTGGGGTTTTGTGACAAACTCCATGGTATACTATGGACGGAAGGAGGCCGCTATGATGACATATCGGAAAGAGCTTTGGTTCCACATCAACAAGCGCCGGGGTCTGGTCAACATCACCGAGGCGATCAGCGAGGCGGTCGGTGAAAGCGGAATCAGGGAAGGACTCGTCCTGGCCAACGCGATGAACATCACCGCGAGCGTGTTCGTCAACTCCGTGGAGGAAGGGCTCCACGAAGATTTTGAACGCTGGCTTGAAGGACTCGCCCCGGAACTCCCCTATGAGCGCTATCGACACAATACGGAGAAGGAGAAGAACGCCGATGCGCACCTGAAGCGGTCAATCATGGGGAGAGAGGTGGTCATCGCGATCACCGGAGGAAAACTGGATCTCGGCCCGTGGGAGCAGATCTTCTACTACGAATTCGACGGGATGCGTGATAAACGGGTCCTGATCAAGATCATCGGCTCCTAGGCGCCACGCTCGGCGTACGCTTTCAGACCCGCGGCCAGGCATGCCACCGCCTTGGCCAGATCCTCTTTATTCAACACGTACGCGATCCGCACCTGCCGGCGCCCGATCCCCTTCGTCGCATAGAAATCCTCCGCCGGGGCGAGCATCACCGTCGATCCGTCGAGATCGAAATCCCTGAGGAGGAACGTGGCGAAATCCTCGGCGTCCTCAACGGGAAGCTCGGCGATGATGTAAAACG
>JAAZJI010000076.1 GCA_012800465.1 Spirochaetales bacterium | reverse complement strand
TCTTGGTTTTGATCACGTTTCCGCAGGAGCACTTGATCTCGGTGAGCTCATAGCGCGGATGAATCTTGTCTTTCATGGTTTCCTCCTGGCATCTCTTCCGCTGGCAGTATACAGCGGACTACCGTTGTGCATCCCTGACGGTCAATAGGTGCTTCCGCCGGCGGGGACACCCGTGTTTATCGAGCGCAGGAACGCCTCATTATCTTTGGTCTTGCGGATTTTGTCAATGAGGAACGGAGTGATCTCCTGTTCGTCCATGTCGTTGACCGCGTTGCGGGTCAGCCAGATCCGAGCCGCCTCGTCGGTGGGCAGGAGCAGGTCCTCCCTCCTCGTTCCGCTCTTCTTGATGTTGATCGCCGGGAAGAGCCGCTTGTCCGCCAGGCGGCGGTCGAGGATGATCTCGTTGTTGCCCGTTCCCTTGAACTCCTCGAAGATCACCTCGTCCATCCGGGAGCCCGTCTCGATCAGACCGGTGGCCACGATCGTCAACGATCCGCCCCGCTCGATGTTCCGCGCGGCTCCGAAGAAGCGCTTGGGCTTGTGAAGCGCGTTGGAGTCGACGCCGCCGGAAAGGATCTTGCCGCTTGCCGGGACGGTCTGGTTGTACGCCCGGGCCAGGCGGGTGATCGAATCGAGCAGGATGACGACATCCCTCTTGTGTTCGACCAGCCGTTTCGCCTTTTCGATCACCATCTCGGCGACCTGGACGTGCCGGCTCGCCTGCTCGTCGAAGGTCGAGGCGATCACCTCGCCTTTCACATGCCGGCGCATATCGGTGACCTCTTCCGGCCGTTCATCCACCAGAAGAACCATGAGAACCACTTCCGGGTGATTGACCGCGATCGAATTGGCGATCTTCTGCAGGAGGACCGTCTTGCCGGTCCTTGGGGGCGCGACGATCAGCGACCGCTGGCCCTTGCCGATCGGACAGAACATGTCGATGATCCGGGTGGAGATGTCTTCATCCCCCGTTTCCAGCCTGAGACGCTCATCGGGAAAGAGCGGCGTCAGATTGTCGAAAGGAACCCGGATCTTCGCCTGGATCGGATCGTCTCCATTGACCTTCAGGACTTTGAGCAGGGCGAAGAAGCGCTCGTTTTCCTTCGGGGTCCGGACCTGGCCATAGACCACGTCGCCGGTTTTCAGGTAGAGGCTCTTGATCTGGGCGGGCGAGACGTAGACGTCCTCCTGCCCGGAGAGATAGGAGTTCGCCGGGGAGCGGAGGAAGCCGAACCCGTCGGGCAGAATCTCCAGCGTTCCCGTTCCCACCACCACCCCGCCGCCCGAAGTGTGCAGTCGAAGGATCTCGGCGACGATCTCCTGTTTGCGCAGATCGAGAATCGCTTCCTCATCGATTCCCCGTTCCACTCCGACCTTTCTCAGCGTATCGATGCCGAGCGTCGCGTAGTACTCCAGCTCGAGAACCGGGGCATCCGGGTGCTCTTCGATGTTCAGGTCGATCGAAGTGTCTTCGATGTTCAGGTGGGCGGAGGGGCGGCCGGGGCCGAAGCTCTGGCTCTTCTGGTAGGATCCTTTCCGACTCTGGGTATTCCGGCTTGATTGGCGCCCGCTCGACTTCCGCTGGGTGGTACGGGGCTTTTCGGCCGGAGGCGGCGTCGCCGGCTCCTCGGCGGAGACCACCGCCGGGGGCGGATCGGCCTTTTTCCGGGGACGGCCGACTTTTCGCTTCACCTCCTCCATCGGGGCTTCTTCGCTGTTCTTCTTGACGACGACTCGTTTCGTGGCCTTTACCGGCTTTCCTTCTTCCATCGCCTCGGTCGAGGTCTTTTCTACTTCTTCAACTGACATGGGAATCACTCCAACGGAAATATGCAGATCATTTGGGCGCTTTGCGAGCGCACCACGCCATTTCCTTCAACGGTTTCTAAGCATGTAAGCATATGCGGGGACTATCGATACAATGCATGTGGACTGTCCCGTCATCCGTACCCCTAACTATATTGCCACTTTTTGACAGTGTCAAGCAAACGTCCGCCTTGCATGTAGCGCGCAGCGAGGAGGAACGCCACGGTGGCGGCCCTCCTTCGGATGATGTCCCGGCTATGGGCGGTGAGGCGGACTTGCACGCTTTGGGTGCTCCGCGTCCGCGAAGCGAAGCCGAAGCACACCGTCCCGACGGGCTTCTCCTCGCTTCCACCGCTCGGGCCGGCGATCCCGGTGACCGAGAGGGCCCAGTCCGCCGAGCTTTGCCTGAGCATTCCCTCCGCCATCTCGGCGGCGCATTGGACGCTCACCGCCCCGAAGCCGGCGATCGTCTCCTCCTTGACGCCGAGAAGACGGACCTTCGCCTCGTTCGCGTAGGCGTTCACCCCGCCCCAGTACCAGGCGGATGAACCGCTTTGGTCGGTGAGGAGCTTCGAGACCAGACCGGCGCTGATGCTTTCAGCGGTCGCGATCGATTCTCCCCGCTCCTTCAGCTCCCCGATCAGCAGCTCGACCGGTTGCACATCCCCGTCGACGATGAGCAGCGGACCGACGAGCGACCGGAGCCTCTCCACCATTGCGGTGCGTTTCTCCTGATTCCCCCCGGCGATGTACAGGCTGATCGTCTGTTCCTGGAAGCGGGTTCCCCATTCAAGGCCGTCGGCGGCGACGGATCGGCACAGCTCCTCCAGCTTCGATTCCGCCAGGAGATAGGTCGAGTAGTCGCTCCGTTCGAAATCATCATGGCCTGAGAGCTCGCCGAGCAGAGGCCGCACGGAATCGAAGAACATCCGGTCCATCTCCCGGGGAGGGCCCGGCAGGGCCACGACGAGGACATCCCGGTCTTCGACCCGGACGAAGCCGCGAAACCCGCAGGCGGTCCCGTTGGGGTTGGGAATCATCTCGAACCCTTCGGGAATCATCGTCTGCTGTTCATTCGCCCCCCGGATCCGCTCCCCCATCCGCCGGTAGAGGGCCTCGAACGCCAGGGAATCGCGAACCAGATCGACCCCGGCCAGATCGGCGATGATGCTCCGGGTCCGGTCGTCGCTGGTGGGACCCAATCCGCCCGTCACGAGAACCACATCGCATGTGTTTACACACTCTTTGAGATGATCGGCGACCGATCCGTCGTCCGGGAGGAGGATGATCCGTTCGACCCGGTAGCCGAGCTGGGTCAGCTGGCTGCCGAGAAGCCGTCCGTTGCGATCGCTGATCACGCCGCGGGTGAGCTCGGTGCCGATGATGAAGAGTGCGGCCCGCGTGTAGTTCATCGGCGTTTCCGAAGCCCCACCAGGCAGCGGATCGCCCCGAGGCCCAAGAGGTCGTAGGAGAGATATATCGCGATGAAGGCGAAGAGGTCGACATGCTTCGTGTAGAACGTGAAGCCGTGGTTCTCTTGCGTATAGACGGGGACGTCATAGATCTTCCACCCCACCTTGAAGGGCTCCATCATGTCCAGGATCTTCCCGTTCACATCGATCACGCATGTCATCCCGCTGTTGGTTCCCCGAATCGTCGTCCGCCGGTTCTCGATCGACCGGAAGACCGCAAGCCCGAGGTGCTGCATCTGGGCGCTGACCGCTTTGGACCATCCGTCGTTCGTCATGTTGACGATCACGTCCGCCCCGTTGGCGACGAAGTTAGCGTTGAGATATCCGAAAACATCCTCAAAGCAGATCGGGGTGGAGAAGCGGACCCCCTCGTCGGTGGTGAAGACCACCGACTCGTAGCCCGTCTCCCACCAGTTGTAATCGTTCGCCAGAAGGAGCCGGTAGAGCCACGGCAGCTGTTTTTCGTAGGGGAAGTGCTCGGTGAAGGGCACGAGGTGCTGTTTGCGGTAGGTATCCTTGATCTTTCCGTTCTCGAAGAAGATGACGGTGTTGTAGTCCATCCGGTTCCACTCGCCCTCCGGGCTGAACGCCGGAAGGGCGGGATCCTTGATGACCCCTTCGGGGTTCCCGGTGACCAGCGGCACGGGCAGGCTCTTGCCGAAGGCGACGAATTCATCGACCAGAAGCCGGGTGGCGGGATCGGAGGGATAGTTCTCGTGCCAGGCGACGGAGGGGACGAACGCGGTCTCCGACCAGAGGATGATGTCCGGGTTCCGGGTGAGCGCCTCCAGACTGAGTCGTCGCAGGTTGTTGAAGTTGTTCTTATAGGTCGCATACCCGCCCTTCCACGTATCGGCGCTGTGCTGGACGGTGGCGACGCGCCAGTTCAGATCGGGAGTCTGTCCGTTCCAATAGGCCAGGCTCGCGATGCCGTAGACGAGGGAAGCGAGGACGAGGATTCCATAGCCGACGACAGGGATGATGTGCTCCTTGATGAAGGAGAAGAACTCCTTCTTCCGTTCGACGAGGAAGAACGCCAGGAAGGCCTGCGGAAGGACCATCAGGAACGTGACGCCCCAGATGCCGGTGATCTCGGCGATCTGGATCAGTACCAGATACCGATAGATCGCCGAACCCAGCATCCCGTAGGGATAGCCGGCGAACCAGTTCGTCGAAAGATAGGTATAGGCGACGTAGACGACCGCTTCGACGAGGTAGCCGTACTTCCTGAAGAAACGCTGACTCAGTTTCAGGGCGGGAAAGAGGGCGATCATCTCCCCTCCCTTGATGATCGGGACGAGAAGGATCGCCAAGGGGTGGAAGGTCTTCAGCCAATAGTTGAAAAAGAGGTAGAAGACGAACCCGTAGAAGAAGCCGTAGGGGATGACCAGTTTCCACGTGGTGTTCCGGATCACCATGAACATGGGGATCAGCGCGAAGAACGCGATCCAGCCGAATCCGGTGGTGTTGATGAAACCGGGAAATGCCAGCGAGTAGAGAAAAGCGCTCACGATGAGAGCAAAAACCTCAGAACCCACCGTTCTGAGGCTTCTTCGGGATAGTGGATTGGTCAAGGAATCGCTCCTAATCAGTTGTCGGTCGAATCGTTCGAGCGGAGGTTCCAGACCAGCTCTTTGAGTTCTTTCCCCGGGCGGAAGATCGCGACGCCGTGGGTCTCCACGGAGACGAGGTCTCCGGTCTTCGGGTTGCGGGCCCTCTCCCGGCCTTTGCGCGTCCGGACCTCGAACGTCCCGAATCCGCGCAGCTCGATGACCTGATCCTTCTTCAGGCCTTCTTTGATCTCTTCGAAGAACTCGTCGATGATCGTATGGATATCGCTTCGGTTGATCCCATGTTTCTCATAGAGGTTCTCTATGATCATCGCTTTTGTCAATTTAGGGCTTGCCATGCTATCTCCTCCACAATGTCAAGGGTGCTTACGCTTGGGCGACGTTCGCCTGCTCCATCTTGTTGAAGCGAAGTTGCAACCTGGATTTCTTGCGGTCGGCGGTGTTCTTGTGGATGACTCCCTTGCTAGCGGTCGAGTCGATCAACTTCAGGCTCGCCGCCAGCGTCGCGCTGGCGTTCTCGACATCGCCGGATTCGACGGCCTCGTTGAATTTCCTGATCGCGGTCTTCATCGTCGACTTGGTCGAACGATTTCTCAGTCTGCGCTTTCGGTTCTGCCGTTCTCTTTTTTCAGCTGACCTGTTCATGCTCACGTTATGCCTCCAAACGTATTCAACACAATAAGTAATTATACGAAAAATTGATAGACCCATAGCTCGGGCGTCGATGGTTCTAGACCATATCACAGTCGCTAAAACTGGTCAATACAATACTTTATTTCAGACCGACAAAAACTCCGCGACGTATTCCCGCCTCACTTCCCACCGATTCGAATGGTCATTGAAGACAAGCGCCGCCTGGGGAAGGTTGGCGACCCTGCCCTCGCTGCCGCTAAGCGTGATCTGCTTTGACAGTATGTTCACTTCCGTGACTTTCATCAAGTCGTCGCCCACCTTCAGTCGGCTTCCCCGAGGTGGATAGTTCCGCTTCTCCTCATGATAAAAATCATATTCGTAGCTCAGGCAGCACAGCAGGCGGCCGCAGGGGCCGGAGATCTTCATCGAGTTCAGGGAGAGATTCTGCTCCTTGGCCATCTTGATCGAGACCGGATTCAAGGTATCGGTCATCGAGTGGCAGCAGTAGTCGCGGCCGCACACCGCCAAGCCGCCCAGCACCCGGCTCTCATCCCGCACCCCGACCTGGCGGAGCTCGATCCGGATCTTGAAGATCGATACCAGGTCTTTCACCAGCTCGCGGAAATCCACCCGGACGTCCGCCGTGAAAAAGAAGATGACCTTCGGTTCGCCAAGCAGGAAGTGGGTCGTCACCAGCTTCATGTCCAGCTTGCGCTCGGCGATCTTCTCGCGGCAGATCCGCATCGCCTCCTCTTCCTGGTCGCTCAGCTCCTGATAGCGGGTCAGATCGCTCGGAGTCGCCAGACGGTCGATCCACTGCACGTCGAATTCATTCAGATCGACGATCCGGGGCTCGATCGGGGGGATGCATCCTTTGCAGGAGAGGCATTGGTGTTCATCCGGCCGGTCGTCGTAGACGACCTCATCGTTTCCGCCGAACTCTTGCCCGACCCCGTCCCAGAGCTCGGCGTAGTCGCAACACCCCCGTACGTTCGGATCGCCGGGGCGATACTCCCGGTCGAGCCGATCGGCATTTGCCACCACCACCCCGAGATCAAGGCCGTATCGGCTCGGAGCGACGACGCTCGTACCGGGGTACAGCACCGAATCCCAGGCGCAGACGGCCATCTCGTTCGAGGCCGGGCTTTTCACAAGATATATGTATCCGGAGGATGGGCGGTCCTGCTGGCGGCCCCCCTTGCTCCCCCGCATGCGGTCTTTGCTCATATCGCTGTAAAACTACCACGCACCATTGAAATTGTCAAACACAAACCATCATCTGTAATTGTTTGACGGCTTAGAAATTGCGAGATTGACGGCTGAAATGGCCCGTGGTATCATGGAAAAGGAATTCCCGATAGCGAATCTTCTCAAGGAGCCGGTATGAAGTTATTCGACACGCATGCTCACGTTGGCCTGATCCAAGACGATCAGATGAGTCAGTTGCTGGCAGTCCAGATGGCGAAGGTGAAAGGCGTCACCCACGTCGTCTCGATTACCAACAGCCTCGCCGATTTCGAGAAAACGTATGACAACCTCAAGTCCAACGACTCGGTTCTCCATGCGGTGGGCGTCTCGCCCACCGAGGTCCTCAACCCGGGACCGAACTGGGAGGAGCGGGTCATGACCAACGCCAAGCGGGACCGGGTCGTCGCCATCGGGGAGACGGGGCTCGACTACCACCACTACGCCCATGCAAAGACTCAACAGATCGAGCTGATGCTGAGGCATCTGGACATCGCCCGGATCCTGGAGAAGCCCGTGATCATCCACAACCGCGACGCGAAGGACGACCTTCTGCCGATTCTCATCGAAAAGATGCCGCCAAAGGGAGGGATCCTCCACTGCTTCGGCGAAGATTGGACCTTCGCCCGGAAGGTGCTGGATCTTGATCTGTACTTCTCCTTCGCGGGAAACCTCACCTTCAAGCACAATCGGAACCTCCATGAGGTCGCCTATCGGTTGCCGCAGGATCGCATCCTCATCGAAAGCGAGGCGCCGTTCATGACGCCCCATCGCTACAAGGGGGAACGGAACAAGATCCACTACCTCGTCGAAACGCTGTACGCGATCGCCGAGATCAGGGACATGGCGGTTGAAGATCTCGCCGAGGTCATCTATGCCAACAGCTTCAGGGCGTTCGCCCTCGAGCGGGAACCATGACCGACCATCACCCGATCAGGATAACCGACACCCTCACCCTCGCGGGAAACCTCTTCCTCGCCCCCTTGGCTGGGTATACCGACCCTCCGTTCCGTCGGCTGTGCATCCGGGGAGGGGCAGACTTCACCTATACCGAGATGGTCAGCGTGGAAGGACTTGCCCGCAAGGGCGAGAAGACGATCGCGCTGCTGCCCAGAGCAAAGGATGAAAAGGAGTATGCGATCCAGCTCTTTCTTTCAAAGCCCGCCTCCCTGAGGGCCGCCCTGGCCATCGTGAAAGAGCATCGACCGACGATGATCGACATCAACGCCGGCTGCCCCGTCCCCAAGGTGACCGGGACGGGAGCGGGATCGGCGTTGATGAAGAACCCGCCCCTGATCGAGGAGATCGTCCGGATCGTCAAGGAGGAAACCGGAATCCCGACCTCGGTGAAGTTCCGAATCGGCTGGGATCATGAGAGCCGGAACTACCTTGAGTTCGCCGACGCGGCGATCGCTGGCGGAGCGGATCTGCTGACCCTCCACGCCCGGACCAGGTCTCAAGGCTATGCACCGTTTGCGCAGTGGGACTGTCTGACCACGCTGAAAATCCATCTTGAAAAGAAAGGATCGACTGTTCCCCTCATCGGGTCGGGCGACCTTTTCGAAGCGGAGGATGCGGTCCGGATGCTTCGGGAGACGAAGGTCGACGGGGTGATGTTCGCCCGGGGGGCGGTCGGAAACCCGATGATCTTCAATCAGACGAAAGCCCTCCTGAGAGGAGAAGAGAAACCTCTACTGAGTGCAAATGATAAAGTGGTTCTCCTTCTGACCCACCTGCACGCCCTTGCCGAGCATTATGACGAACCGACCGCCTGCACCCTGATGCGCAAGTTCATCGGCGGTTATCTCAAAGGGATCCCCCACGCCGCCAAGGTGAAACAGGCGGCGGTCCGGGTCCTCACGATCAAGGCATACGAGGACGCCCTCAGGCATCTTGCCTTACCCGAAGATCGGAATGACCGACTCGGCCCTCTCCGCCTTTCCCATCCGTATGAAAGCCTCATTTCCGTCAATTCATCAAATACGCTTTGACCTTCCCCATTCGGGATGATAGATTGAACGAGGAGGTAGTCACATGAGTGGTGCAACTGAGATTTATTACGACGAACTTGTGCGATTTCTGGGCTTGATAAAGCAGAACGAGATCGATTCCATCGAGAGAGCCGCCGCGCTCATGGTCCGGGAGATCAAGGATGACCGGATCATCAACGTCATCGGACCCGGGGGCCATTCCAACATCGGGGCATGGGAGATGTTCTATCGGGCGGGAGGACTTCGCTGCATCAACGCCATCCTCGATCCCGGCACCGCTTTGGAGCCCGGTGCGCTTCGCTCCACGGTCATCGAACGCACCCTGGGCTACGGTACGGCCGTCCTCACCGCCTACGAGGTGAATGAAGGCGTGCTCATCATCGTCAACGGATACGGCTTGAACACCATGACGATCGAGGTCGCCCTGGAAGCTCGAAAAAGAGGGATCAAGACGATCGGAGTGACGAGCAGGGGGTTCTCCGAGTCGGTACCGGAGGATCATCCCGCCCGCCATCCGAGCAAACGGAACCTCTGCGACATCGTCGATGTCCACATCGACACCCACATGCCGGTCATGGATGCGGTCGTCCCGGTCGAAGGACTGCTCGCACCGGTGGGACCGACCTCGACGATCCTCAACGCGTTCTGCCTGAACATGCTTGTCGTCCGGACCGTCGAACAGTGCATCGAACAGGGGATCGAGCCGCCGGTGAACATCAGCGCCAACGTGGCGTTCACCCCCGAGATGGAGGAGTATAGCCGCCGGATGGCGGAAAAATACCGAAACCGGCTCTATCACTACTGAAAGAGGAGTGCATCATGGCTTCAGAGATTCGCGTATTGGTCTTCGGGGCTCATCCCGATGACGATGACCTCCAGTGCGGCGGCACCGCGATAAAGCTCAGCGACGCCGGACATACGGTGAAGTTCGTCTCCTGCACCAACGGGGGAACCGGTCATCATGAGATCGGCGGGATCGAGCTTGTCCGGAGGAGGCATGCGGAAGCCCAAGCCGCCGCCAAGGTCGCCGGCATCGCCGAATACCAGGTGCTGGACATCCACAACGGCGAGCTCGAGCCCACCGTCGTGAACAGGAAGGCGATCATCAGGATCATCCGGGAGTTCAGACCCGACCTGATCATCACCCACCGCCCGTACGACTACCATCCCGACCACCGCGCCACCTCGCAGCTCGTCCAGGACGCCTCGTACATCATGAGCGTTCCCAACATGCTCCCCCTCACCGAGGCGATGACCGAGTTTCCGGTGATCTGCTACATGAGCGACACGTTCCAAAAACCGGTTCCGTTCAGCCCCGACATCGTCATCGGGATCGACGACGTCTTCGACCGGAAAGTGGAGATGGTCCACCGCCACACCTCCCAGATGTATGAATGGCTCCCCTACAACCGGGGCGTGCTCGATACCGTCCCGAGCGGGGAAGCGGAACGGAAACGCTGGCTGGGAGAACACTTTCTGGATCCCCGGGATCGAGCCGACCGGTACCGAAGTCGCCTGATCGAGCTCTACGGTGAAGCTGAAGGAAAAGCCTTCCGATATGCCGAGGCGTTCGAGGTCTGCGAATATGGCCGCCCCCTTGCCCTGACCCGGACCGAGATCGAAAAGGTATTCGTCCTCTAGACGGGAAGGGACCACGGAATGAGCATCTTCGAAACGATCATGTTGACCTGCTTCGGCATGGCGTGGCCGGTGAACATCATGAAAACGTTCAGATCCAAGACCGCCCGGGGTCGAAGCCTGATGTTCCAGGCGATCATCCTTGTCGGCTACATCAGCGGAATCATCCACAAGCTCCTGTACAGCCTGGATATCGTCCTGCTGCTCTATTGCCTGAACTTCGTGATGGTCGGCATCGATGGAGCGTTGCTGCTTCATTACAAGAGAAAGGAAGCCTGAAGCCTACACCACCCGTCTTCCCCGTACGAAGACCCCCTCGATGTCGATATCGTCGTCGAAGAGGAGCAGGTTGGCCCGTTTCCCCCGGGCGATGCTGCCGACATACCGATCGATCCCGATGGTCCGGGCGGGGGTCAGCGTCGCCATCCGGACCGCATCGACCAAGGGGATTCCGGCGATCTTCGTCACCGTCCGGACCAGCCGGTCCGCCGTCGCGATCGAGCCGGCGAAGCAGCTTCCATCCTCCACCAGCGCCACTCCGTTCTCGATGAAGACGACGTGCTTCTCCTCGACGTCGGAAAAGGTCTTCGTTCCATCGGGCAGATTCGCTCCCCCCCACCTCGTCGCGTCGGTGACGAGGCAGATGTGTTCAGGCCCCTTGATCTTGTAGATCAGCTGGAGGAACTCCTTGGGAAGGTGCACCCCGTCCCCGATCGCTTCCACATCCATCCCATCGATCAGAAAGGCGGCCTCGACGATGCCCGCTTTGCGGTAGGCCCCCTCTCGATGATAGGAGGAGCAGGACGAGTAGAGATGGGTGACATGGCGGTAGCCGTTGTCGTACGCCTCGAGTGTCTCCTCAAGCGTCGCATCGGAGTGGCCGATCGAGGCGACGATCCCCTTGCGGTCCAGGAACCTTCCGAATCCCATCCCCCCTTCCTTTTCGCAGGCGGCGGTCCACTTGCGGATCTTCGGACAGATCGCGAGGTACGCCTCGACCTCGCGATAATCCACGGTGCGATACGTTTTTACATCTTGGGCTCCTACTACCGATCCGGAGCAGTATGGCCCTTCCATATGGATTCCTTCGATTTCGGGGCCGACGTCATCCAAGTCGGAAAAGAGAGGAAGCACCTGAAGGTACCGTTCATGGGTGAGACTGGTCAGCGTGGGGAGGATCGAGGTCGTACCCCCCTTCAGGTGGACATCCAGCACGGTCCGGATCGCCTCTTCGGTACCGTCATGGAAGCTCGCCCCGCCGCCTCCGTGGACATGGGTGTCGACGAAACCCGGGCTCAGATACGCCCCCTTGCCATCGATGATCCCGGTAAACTCCCCTTTGGGATATGCTCCGGTGCCGAAGTCGTCGATCAGACCGTCACGGATGACCAGATGGGCATCGTCCATCACTCTGTCCGGCATGATGAGACGGACGTTCCTGATGAGCGCTTTCATCCGATCATCCCTTGATGGCCCCTTCGACCATCCCCTCGACGAGACGATTCTGGAAGATCGCGAAGATCGTGATCGGAGGAATGATCGACATGGTGATCGCGGCCGCCAGCACCCCGTAGTTCCAGTCCTCGCTTTTCAGCAGGGTCAGGGCGACGGATATCGGCATGATCGAATCCTTCGTCGCCAGGGATTTGGAAATGGTGTACTCGCCCCAGACGCTGTAGAACCCGGAGACGAAGACGATCACCAACGCGTTCTGGGCGAGGGGAAGCATGATCTTCCACCATGTCTGCACGACGCTGCAGCCGTCGATCTCGGCCGAGTCCTCCAGCTCG
>JAAZJI010000075.1 GCA_012800465.1 Spirochaetales bacterium | reverse complement strand
ATCAACAACCCCGACAGCGAGGGAATCGTCTACATCTGCATCCACGGGGTGCCGAGCGGCCGGATCGACGAGGTGAAGGCCTTTCTTGCTCCCTTGCAGGCGATCCGGAATGAACGGAACAGGAAGCAGGTTGGGAAACTGAACACCCTCCTGAAACGATACGGGATTGTCGTGGATTTCGAAGGGGATGTCGTTCCGCTCTCCCGCGCCGGCGAAGGGGGATCGATCACCGAACGTCACATCCTCCATGCGCTCTCCAAGAAGCTGATCGCTTCCTATGGAAAGGGGGAGACCCTCCTGAGGTTCCTCCGCTGTGAGCTGAAGCTGGACATTCCTCCGAAGGTGGAGAAGTTCCTTCTCGATGGTGCGAACCCGCACTACGAGTACGATCTCTTGGGAGTGCTGAAGAGCGCATTTTTGCCCTCCTTCTTCATCCAGCCCTCGAAGGAGGAATCGATCGATGTGCGAGAGGCGGTCGCTTTCGCCACATCGGTCGGAGCGATCCCGGCGTATGCGTACCTCGGGGACGTCGCCTCCAGTCCGACCGGGGACAAGAAGGCGGAGCGGTTCGAGGACGGGTTCCTCGACGAGCTCCTCGATCTCCTTGTCAAGATCGGATTCCCGGCGATCACCTACATGCCGCCGAGAAACACGAAGGAGCAGCTTGCGCGCATTCAAAAGCTGGCTCAGGAGCGGAACCTGATGGAGATCAGCGGGGTGGACATCAACTCCTCCCGCCAAAGCTTCTCCTGCCCCGAGCTCCTTCAGGAGAACGCCAAGCACCTGATCGAAAGCGCCTGGGCCCTGGTGGCCCACGAGAAGCTCTCATCGGTCGATCCGGTCTACGGGCTCTTCCACCCCGAGAACCCCTACCGGGATGAGGCGCTGGACCTGAGGATCGCCCGCTATGCGGCGATCGCCAGAAGCGGCGATGTCCATAACCCCTATACCATGATTGAGGAGGTCAGATCATGACGGTCTTCGAAGATATCAAAAGAGAGATTCCTCCTTTGATCCGCGGCCTGAGCTTTGACGGCTCCCTCGGCCTGATCGTCCACACCCTGGAGCCGGGAGCAAGCGCCCTTGTGCTGCCCTCCCCTTCCAAAGGGGACTCGATGAAGGAGACCGCCAAAGCATGGCAGACCCTCTTCGACGAGTATGTGAAGAAGGAGCGGGTGTATCCGGCGACGGTCGGGGTCGGAAAGCTCCGGTACGGGCTGGGGACGAATTACGATGAAGCGGTCCGGGGCGAAGGGGTGAGCAAGCTGCCGACCCTTCCGCCCGCACTGACCCGATCCGACGTGGTCCGCGACAAGGTCGCGATCGTCACCGGCGGCGCCCAGGGGTTCGGCGAGGGGATGGTCCGATCGCTCGTCGAGCATGGAGCGTTCGTCTATGTCGCCGACCTGAATCGGGAAGGGGCGCAAGCGCTTGCTTCCGAACTGAACCATGATGCGATGATCACCGTGGCGAAGGCGGTAGAAGTGAACGTGACGGATGAGGCTTCCGTCCAGGCGATGATGGACACGGTCGTCTCCGAGGTCGGAGGCGTCGATCTCTTCATCTCCAACGCGGGCGTCCTGAGAGCCGGTTCGGTGAAGACGATGAGCCTGAAGGATTT
>JAAZJI010000074.1 GCA_012800465.1 Spirochaetales bacterium | reverse complement strand
TTCAAGGCAAGGAAGGAATTACAGGGAGTTTGCCGATGCCCGAAAGAATCTTCGTACCATAATCGACGGACGGGTTCAGATAGATGATGAATCCGGTCGATGGAGCTTCAGGAAAGGAAACCAGAAGTTTGCAATCGGGGTTACCGCTGAGGGGGTGAAGAAGATTGCAATCTTGGACACCTTGTTGAGCAACCGGCATCTCGACACCCGCTCGATCATCTTCATCGATGAACCGGAGTCGGCGCTTCATCCCAAGGCGATTTCGGAGTTTATGAATATCATCATGATTCTGGCACAAAGCGGAATCCAGTTTTTCCTTGCGAGCCACTCATACTTTGTGATCAAGAAGTTGTTTCTTCTTTCCCAACAACATGCAATGTCGATTCCCGTTCTCTCGGCTGAAGGTCAGGAGTGGAAGAGCAATGACCTCATCAAAGGAATGCCTAACAACTCGATCATCGATGAATCCATCAGTCTATACGAAGAAGAAGTGGAGTTGTCGTTGTCATGAGCATAACGATCAACGAGTCAGGAATGACGTTCGGTCCGTACGCTGAATCGACATGTTTTCATATTGAAAAAAGTCCCATATACACACATCTTGGGAAGGATGTGAAGATGGTGGAATTCGTACTCAATCGATCCACTTCCGATTGTGAGCAGGTTTTCTGCTTGGTGGAGGCGAAACAAAGTTCCCCGCAACCGGACAACCCAATCGATTTCTCCACATTCATCAGTGAAATCAGTGAAAAGATGATACATGGTATTTCACTGCTTCTCGCGATCCTTTTGAATCGGCACGGTGCACATGAAGAAATCTTACCCGGATCTATGCGCTCGGTTGATCTTTCCCGATGCAAGGTGCGGTATATCCTCGTCATCAATGGACATAAGAGAGAGTGGCTGCCTCCAATACAAGACGCACTGCGTACATCGTTGCGATCAATGGATACGGCATGGAATTTTGGACCGAATACGGTCGTTGTATTGAACGATGAGAAGGCTGCCGGTTATCCGTTATTGCACCCCACACGGCGAACTATTGAAACCATAGACGACAACTCATGATGTCTATCCGATCAGTCGAAGAAGGCGTGTTATCCTTAGTCCCTCATACGTTTCAATAGGAAAGCCCATCAGTTTTGTGGCAGTGAACCAACTCAGTCAATCAGATGGCTTGATCATCCCGAAATGGAGGCTCTCACTGCGCTGGAATATCCACACTTATTCAGACGCTACTCGTGTCTGTCTGTTGATTTCCGTTATATTGATGGAAAAATATGAGTAAAAGCTCAGGCGAGGCGTTGCAAGAGGTGATCATTCAACATCTGTAACCCGGCTCATCGGTTTCCGTTCACTCCTGCAGCGCTTCGGGAAACTCGCCCCTGATCCGGTCGAACGAGGAGAGCGTCAGGATCGTCACCCACGCGATGTCGATTTCGTAGTGCCCGTTCATCAGCTCCGGACGGTTGAAATACTCCCAGTCCGTATGGTTGATCTGCTCCGGCTGCCAGCCGAAGAAGGACTCGTCCCGGCCGAGGTCGTTCTCCTTGCCGTGGACCAGCTGTTTGCACGCAGCGATCATCAGGGATGCCTGCCTTGCATAGAAGGGAAGGTTTGCGGCCTCGGCAAAGCGCAGGAATTCGTAGGCGATCGCCATTCCGTAACAATCCAAGTGGTGATGGGCGACGGAGACGCTCGTCATCCCAAGGGTGGAAAACCCTTTCCTTCCCAGGGGACTCTCCTTGGGAAGGTAGGAGGATTGCTGCCAGATCCATTGGATGATGAACTCGGCTGCAAGGTGGGCGCTCTTAAGATGCCGTTTGTCTCCTTCCAAGTGGTATAAATCCATAA
>JAAZJI010000073.1 GCA_012800465.1 Spirochaetales bacterium | reverse complement strand
TCTTTGACTTCTCCATGCATGCAACCTTTCAAGCCATAATACGAATGGGACATGATCGGGTATCCATTCATTATAGAAATCACTTCCAAGAAGCGTCGGCAACATACATTGTGTGTTACAAGAACACCTCCATATGTTCTCCTTATTGAATGTCCTGCCGTAGTCGATTACGTATTCCGAGGTTTTATCTGATTCGCTTGCTGTTGGATGAGATGAGAACGAAATGTATCGCTAAAACAAATCGCTGTGTGTACCCGTTCGAGTCAAGTATAAAATCAATTCACTGCCTGATATCTCATAGATGAGAAGCCAGTCCGGGGTTATGTGGCATTCTCTACATCCTTTATACTTTCCGGATACGCCATGATTCCTGTATTGTTTGGGCAAAGGCTATCCTGATGGCTTTTTTGAGATCCTGTTTACATCGATTTACAGTTCTTCCATGATCTCCGCAAAAGAACCATACGTTTTTTTATGGGGATCCGCTTTCAATCTCTTTACTTCTTCAAGCGCCTCGATGGTTTCCGCATTTGGTATTTCATGATCAACCACCTGTCGCATATACCGTACGAGATTGCCTTTTACGTTTTCTCCATGTTGGGTGACAATGTTCTTATAAGCATTGTAAAGGTTTCTGTCCATTGAAAAAGAACAGGTTACCGTATTGTTGTCCTTCATGGTCATGGCTCCTTTCCGTCACTTGGTGAGGATAGAATATGAATATTTCGGAGAGTTGTACACTTGGTTATCAATCGACCCCCACCATCCCTGTCCACTTCTTGATCGGATCCCTTCTTTCACCTTGTCCCCACCCGCCTTGAGTTGATATACTGTGCCCATTATGGAAGACCCGTTACCTAGATCCTGCCTGTGGAGGTGTGCATGAACATCTCCCTTGCCGTCGTTTTTATCCTTCTGGTTCTTTCGGCGCTCTTCAGCGCAACGGAAACCGCTTACACCTCCCTTTCCTTCTTTCAGCTCAAGACCTTGGAGAACCGGAAATCCCGAGCCGGAAAGCTGGCATATGCGTTGAGTCAGGACAAGGACCACCTGATCACCTCGGTTCTCATCGGAAACAACATCGTGAACCTCAGCGCTTCGGCTCTGGTCACGACGATCACCATCAAGTATTTCTCCTCCGCCCTGGTAGGCTATACCACCGGGATTCTTACCTTCCTGATCCTCGTTTTCGGAGAAATCGTGCCCAAACGGCTCGCCCTGGTGCACAATGTGCGCATCGCGATCCTCATGGCCTACCCGATGAAAGCCTTGATGCTTCTGCTCTTTCCCCTGGCGTGGCTGCTCCAGGTCCTTTCCGGCGCGATCACCCGCCTGTTCGGAACCAAGGAGGAACCGGTCATCACCACCGAAGGGGTGATGCACGTCGTCGATGCCGCCGAGGATGTGGGGCTTGTCGACCAGTATGAATCCGACCTGATGCAGCGGGCGATCCATTTCTCCTCGACGACCGTCCGGACGATCATGACCCACCGCACCGAGGTCTTCACCCTCTCATCGGAGCTGACGATCGAAGAGGCGTTTCCCAAGATCGTGAAATCGGGCTTCAGCCGGATCCCGATCTACCACGAGAACCAGGAGAACATCGTCGGAATCCTCCTCTTGCGGGATGTCCTTCGCGCCCAGCAGAAACAGGTCGCCAACAAGACCCTCGCCTCGCTGAGCCGGAAACCAATCTTCGTCGTCGAGCAGATGCACCTCGACGATCTCTTCTTCCTCTTCAAGAAGAACAAGCTCCAGCAGGCGATCGTCATCGACGAGTACGGCGGGTTCTCCGGC
>JAAZJI010000010.1 GCA_012800465.1 Spirochaetales bacterium | reverse complement strand
CCCGGGCGCCGCTGTCGGCCATCAGGAAGAGCGGGTTGAACCCCTGCTGGTCTTTCCTGAGCTCCTCCATCAGCGCGTCGGTGAGCTGCTCGTTCGTCTGGGTCCACACCTCGATGACGCGGTTGTACCGCTCCTCCTGGGTGATGTGCCCCTGGCGATACTGCTCCATGATCCGCTGCTGCTCCCGGCTCGCCTTCTCCATCAGCGCTTCCTTCGCCTGGGGAACGAGCATGTCGGAGAGCCCGATCGTCGCCCCGAACAGCGTCGCATACTTGTAGCCGATGTCCTTGATCGCATCGAGCATCTCGACGGCGATCGAATTTTTGTTCGCCTTCAGGGTGTCGCCGATCAGAGTCCGAAGCTCCTTGTCCCCGAAGTTCATGTTCTGGAAGGGGACGCTTGGAGGAAGGACCGCGTTGAAGAGCACCCGACCCGGGGTCGTCATGATCTTCTCGCCGCTTTCGAGCTTGTAGCGAATCCTGGCATTGTACGAAAGCAGACCGCTGTCGATCGCATTCTCGATCTCGCCGATCGAATCGTAGTACTTGTTCTCCCCCGGCGCTCCTTCAAGCTCGCGGGTGAGGTAGTTGATCCCCAGGACCATGTCCTGCGAGGGGTAGACGATCGGCTTCCCGTTCGCCGGGTCGAGGAGGTTGGTGACGCTGAGCATCTGCGTCCAGCTCTCCATCTGGGCGGCGTGGGTGAGCGGCACGTGGACCGCCATCTGGTCCCCGTCGAAGTCGGCGTTGTAGGCGTGACAGACCAGGGGGTGAAGCTTGATCGCCTTTCCATCGACCAGGACCGGATCGAACGCCTGGATCCCCAGGCGGTGGAGCGTGGGCGCCCGGTTGAGGAGGACCGGGTGCTCCTTGACGACCTCGTCCAGGATCGCCCAGACGGCGTCCGTCTCCTCTTCGACGAGGCTCTTCGCCTTCTTGATGTTGTAGACCACCCCGTCCTGGACGAGCTTCTTCATGATGAACGGCTTGTAGAGCTCGAGAGCCATCTTCGACGGAAGACCGCACTGGTGCATCCGAAGCTCGGGACCGACGACGATGACCGAACGGCCGGAGTAGTCGACCCGCTTTCCGAGGAGGTTCTGCCGGAATCGGCCCTGCTTGCCTTTGAGCATGTCCGAGAGACTCTTCAAGGGCCGGTTGGAGGCGCCCTTGACGACCCGCTTCCGCTTGGAGTTGTCGAACAGCGCATCGACCGCTTCCTGGAGCATCCGCTTCTCGTTCCGGATGATGATGTCCGGGGCGTTGAGCTTCACCAGGCGGTCGAGCCGGTTGTTCCGGTTGATCACCCTTCGATAGAGGTCGTTCAGGTCGCTGGTGGCGAATCGGCCGCCGTCGAGCTGGACCATCGGCCTCAGATCCGGCGGGATCACGGGGATCACGGTGAGGATCATCCACTCCGGGCGGTTTCCGCTGTCGCGGAAGTTCTCGCACACCTCGATCCGCTTCAAGAGGCGCTTGTCCGCCTTGTCCGCTTTTTGGCGCATCTGCTCGCGCAGCTCCCGGCTGAGCT
>JAAZJI010000072.1 GCA_012800465.1 Spirochaetales bacterium | reverse complement strand
TTGTGTTGTGTTCAGGAGCTCTGCTTTACATAAGCCAACAATGAGCGGACTTCACCTGTCGCGGGGTGTTGCCCGGAGAAATCAATCCCGAGATTCTTGCCGATATCCTTCAGAGGTTCATCAATCGGAAGATCCTCTCGCCCACATCGCTTTTTATCTGACTGTCCGGATGGCGGATCCGACCATTCTGGCTCGCTTTCGGGACATTGAACACCAAGCATGCGGTGCTCAGGAAGGTTGTGTTGTTCGGATAGAGTCAGGCCCGGGGTTTCCCGGGCCCGACATCCAATCTATCTATCGACTTGCTTCATGATCAGGGCAGCCGTCTCTGCCTCACCAGTGAACGGGTTCCCGTCCCGTACCCATCCTGCCAGTACTCACAATCCTCGGTCCGGAGGGTCTGGCGATCCCGGTCGCGGTCAAGGGTTCGAAGTCCGGCTCCAAAGGATGCGTCGGCATTGTTTCCTCTCACATTGCTCTGCCGGGTTCCCATGAAGGCGGCTCCTTGGCCATATCCGTCCTGCACGCAATCGCATTCGTTGAGTTCGGGATCGAGGACTCGAAGGCGCTGTTGGACTCCGCCTGCGGATGATGCGGTGGCAGCATTCATCTTCGGACCGCCCTGATTCCGATGGAAGGCAGGCACGCCGGGTGCGACCGGCGAATCCTCGGATGATTCGGCGGCGAGGGGCGATTCTTGGCTCTGGACTTGCTCGGGAAGCGGAGCAGCGAACAGGCCGAGGGTTCCAAGAGCAAGAATCACGGTAAGAAGAATAGTTGTTTGAATTAATCGCATGTGATTACTCCTTGTTGTTGATGGCCACAGATATATCGGAGTGTTATTCGGTTTGCAATACGGTTTGGAGAAGGTACACACACTCTCCACAATCGGAGCCCGTCTTGACAGAGAGCGGAGACCGGCGGTATCGTGGCGGTATGAAGAAGCACATCCACCATCACCATCTTGATGCGACGCTGCCCGACCGGTGAGTGTGGAACTGTCATAAATACACGCCTCCGCTGTCGCGGGGGTCTTTTTTTATTCGTTTGGAGGAAGCGATGGATGAAGTGTTACGAATAGCGATTCAGAAGAAAGGACGACTCAGCGAACAGTCGCTTGAGATCATCAAGCAGTGCGGCATCAAGTTCGGAGCGGACGAGCGGGTCTTGAAGGACCGGGCGACGAACTTTCCCCTGGAGTTCCTCTATGTGCGGGATGACGACATCCCCTCCTACATCGCAGACGGCATCGCCGATATCGGGATCGTCGGACGGAACGAGTATGACGAGCAGGGGATCGACCTGGCCGTGCTCCGGGACCTGGGATTCGCCAAGTGCCGCCTCAGCATCGCCGTTCCCCATGAGTTCGCCTACAGGGGTCTTTCCAGTCTGGAGGGGAAGCGGATCGCCACCAGCTATCCGAGGATTCTGGGGAAGATCCTCGAAGAGGAAGGGGTGAAGGCGGACCTGGTGTCCGTCTCGGGGGCGGTGGAGATCACCCCGCTGGTGGGGGTCGCCGATGCGATCTGCGACCTGGTCTCCACCGGGGCTACCCTTGCCATGAACGGCCTGAAAGAAGTACAAACAATCTATCGGTCCAGCGCGGTGATGCTCGGGCGGAAAGAGATGGGCTCCACAGCGAAGGAGAAGATTCTTTCCCGGCTGCTCTTGAGGATCGATGCGGTGATGAAGGCATCTTCATACAAGTATGTGATCTTCAACCTGCCCGAAGCCCAGCTTGAAGCGGTCGCCGAGGTGGTCGGGGGGATGAAGAGCCCGACCGTCACCAAGCTGATGGAAACGGGGTGGGTGTCCGTCCAGATCGTCGTCGCCGAAGACACGTTCTGGGAAGTGTTCGAGCAGCTGAAAGCCCTCGGTGCCCAGGGCATCCTGGTGACCGCGATTGAAAAGATGACGGAGTAGCCATGGCATACTTACAGCGGTTTGACAATCCGAACGGGAAGGATCTCGACCTCTTCTGCACCCGGAACCTGCCCGATCGCTCCTCGGTTGCGGAGCGGGTGGCAAAGATCCTCGCCGCGGTCAAGGAAGAAGGCGATGCCGCGCTCTTCAGGTATTCGGAGCGCTTCGACGGGGTCGTCCTCTCTTCGCTTGTCGTGAGTCCGCAGGAGTTCGAGGAAGCGAGAAAAGCGGTTGATCCGGACCTCACGGAAGCGATCGCTCTGGCGATGCGCAATATCAGGGCGTTTCACGAGGCCCAACGGGCAGTGGGTGAAGAGATCGAGGTGATGGAGGGGGTGGTCCTGAAGCGGAAGGTCGTCCCGATTCGGCGGGTGGGGCTGTACATCCCCGGCGGCACCGCTCCGCTTTTCTCCACCGTCCTGATGTTGGCCCTCCCGGCGAAGATCGCCGGCTGCAGGGAGATCGTCCTCTGCACTCCGCCGGACAGGGAGGGGAAAGTCCATCCGGCAATCCTGCATGCCGCCGAGCTCTGCGGCGTGGATGAGATCTACAAGGTCGGAGGGGCCCAGGCGATCGGGGCGCTCGCCTTTGGAACGGAGACGGTCGGGAAGGTCGACAAGATCTTCGGGCCGGGGAACCGCTTCGTTACGGAAGCGAAGACCCAAGTCGCTCAAGGGACATGCGCGATCGACATGCCCGCCGGTCCGAGCGAGGTGATGGTGGTCGCCACCACCCGCTCCAATCCTGCCTTCGTCGCTTCCGACCTTCTCAGTCAGGCGGAGCAT
>JAAZJI010000071.1 GCA_012800465.1 Spirochaetales bacterium | reverse complement strand
CGGCCACGGAGTTGATGAGGCGGATGATCCGCTTGGCCACCGCGTAGCCGGGGGCCGCCTTGGCGCCGAACAGGTAGGTGCGGGGGGTGAAGTCGAAGTGAGGATCCGCCTTCAGCTTCTGGTACAGGTAGATGATGTGCAGCACGTTGAGCAGCTGCCGCTTGTACTCGTGGATCCGCTTCACCTGCACGTCGAAGAAGGTCTCCGGGTTCAGGACGATCGAGGTGTCGGTGCGGAGGAACCCGGCCGCCCGCACCTTGTTCTCCGCCTTGATCCTGGCGAAGTCGGCGACGAACGAGGAGTCGTCGGCGTACTTCCTCAGCTTCGCCATCCGGGTGAAGTCGGTGATCCATCCGCTTCCGATCGCCTTGGTGATCAGCTTGCTCAGCTCGGGATTGGAGGCGAGCAGCCACCGCCGCTGGGTGATCCCGTTGGTCTTGTTGTTGAACCGGTCGGGGAAGATCGTGTTGAAGTGGGGGAACATCGAATCGCGGAGCAGCTGGCTGTGCAGGGCGGCGACCCCGTTGGTGCAGTGGCTGCCGACGATCGCCAGGTTTGCCATCCGGACATGCTTCGGATTGGATTCCTCGATGATCGAGATCTGATTGAGGATCTGCGGCTGCAGGGGGAAGTGGCTCACCGCCTCCTGGATGAAGCGGTAGTTGATCTCATAGATGATCTGGAGGTGGCGGGGCAGAAGCGAGCCCAGCATCGGGACGCTCCACTTCTCCAACGCCTCCGGCATCAGGGTGTGGTTGGTATAGCCGAGGCTGGAGACGGTGATCTCCCACGCCTTCTCCCACGGAAGGCCTTCCACGTCGACGAGGAGGCGCATCAGTTCGGGAACCGCGAGGCTCGGATGGGTGTCGTTCATCTGGATCGCCGCGAAGTCGGTGAACCGGTTCCAATCGTGGTCGCCATTCCGCTTGAAGCGCCGGATGATGTCGGTCAGGGAGCAGGAGACGAAGAAGTACTGCTGCTTCAGTCTGAGCTCCTTGCCCATGTACAGGGTGTCGTTGGGGTAGAGGACCTGGCTGAGGTTCTCGGCGGTGATCTTGGAGCGCACCGCTTCGGTGTAGTCCCCTTCGTTGAACTCGGCGAAGTCGAACTCGTCGGCGCTCTTGGCGGACCAGAGCCGCAGGGTGTTCACCGTGTTCGCCCCGTAGCCGATGATCGGCATGTCGTGGGCCACGCCAAGGACCGTTTCGGACGGGGTCCACTTGAAGAGGTCCTTCCCTCCTTCCCGGATGACCTGGACCGATCCGCCGAACCCGACCGGATAGACCACGTCGGGCCGGACGATCTCCCAGGGGTTGCCCGCCCGCAGCCAGTTGTCCGGCTGTTCGACCTGCCAGCCGTTCTTGATCTGCTGGCGGAAGATTCCGTAGTTGTAGCGGATCCCGTAGCCGTAGGCGGGAATCTCCAGCGTCGCGAGGGAATCGAGGAAGCATGCGGCCAGCCGTCCAAGACCTCCGTTGCCGAGGCCGGCGTCGCTTTCCACCGCCTCGAGCTCTTCGTAGGTGTAGCCGAGGGAGGCGAGGGCCTCGCGGACCTCCTCCTCGATGCCGAGGTTGATGATGTTGTTGCTCATCGCCCGACCCATGAGGAATTCGAGGGAGAGGTAGTACACCCGTTTCGAATCCCCCTGGCGCTGGGTCTTCCTGCTCTGGTTCCAGCGATGGACGATCCGATCGCGGATGGAGAGGGCCAGGGCGGTATAGCGCCCCTCGTCGGTGGTATGGACCAGGTCGGCGTCCTGGCTGTATTTGAGATGCTCGGCGAAATCCTGCGCGATATCCTTGGCGGTATGGCCGTATCTTGTTTTTTCACGGTTCGACATGGGAACTCCTTGCTGTCCAATGGCATGCGATGAGTGAAACTATACCGAAACGACCCTTTCGGGGCAACCACCGCGAAGAGGGGTGAAGCATATTGACAAAAGCCGCGCTTCTTTGGTAAGTTAGCTTTTGCGTGTAATGACGCTGCCGCCGTTATACGCCCGATGCCCTTGTAGCTCAGTCGGCAGAGCGCAACCATGGTAAGGTTGAGGTCAACGGTTCGATTCCGTTCGGGGGCTCTTTTTTCATCACCGGAAGCGGATGGATCCGACGAGGAGCAGAGTATGGCCAAGGATAAGAAAGGTCCTGTTGAGAAGATCGCTCTCCAGTGCACCGAATGCAAGCGGAGAAACTACACCACCGAGAAGAATCGGCGGAATCTCCCGAACAAACTGGAGTTCAGCAAGTATTGTCCGCATGAGCGCAAGCACACCTTGCACCGCGAGACGAAGATCAAATAGGGTGGACGGATCGAGAAGCTGATAGGCCAATAGCTCCAACTGGTAGAGCGCCGGTCTCCAAAACCGGATGTTGAGGGTTCGAATCCTTCTTGGCCTGTCCGCTTCTCGATCCTTTGCATACAAGGAGCCTGTCCCATGAAGAAGATCATCAAGTATTTCAAGGAATCATATCTCGAGCTGAAGAAGGTCGTCTGGCCTTCCCGGGAAGCGGTGATTTCTTCTACAAAGGTCGTCCTCGTCTCCACGATCCTGGTCGCCATCTTCCTCGGCCTGGTCGACTTCCTCCTTCTGAGGGGGATCCTCTTCATCTTATAGAGGCGAACATGGCGAAAGGGTGGTATGTGGTACAGACCTATTCCGGGTACGAGCAGAAGATCGAGCGGATTATCAACAAGATGCGCGAGACCGATACGGACTTCGCGCTCGTCTGCACCGACGTCAAGGTGCCGATGGAGACGGTCATCGAAGTGAAGGACGGGCAGAAGCGCGAAGTGAAGCGCAAGCTGCTGCCCGGCTACATTCTCGTCGAGCTCGATCTGCCGGAAGCGAGCTGGAAGACGTGGGTCACCCAGATCCGCCGGATCCAGGGCGTCTCCGGGTTCGTCACCCCGACCGATCGGGCCAAGCCCCAACCGCTTTCAAAGGCGGAGGAGAAAAGCCTCTTCCAGAAGACCGGTGATCTTCCCGCCGAAAAGGTGTTCAAGCCCAAGCAGACGTTCGCCCCTGGCGAGCAGGTCAGGATCGTCGACGGTCCCTTCGAATCCTTCGTCGGGACGATCGAGGAGGTCAACCTCGAGAAGGCGCGGATGCGCGTCTCGGTGGGGATCTTCGGCCGATCCACCCCGGTCGAAGTCGACTTTCTGCAGGTGGAGAAGGTATAGAAAAGATTCGGCGGGATTCGTGGACGGGATCCTGTCGAGAGTTTTCCGATTTTTTACACATGTCCATGCAGCAGTGAAAACTCCCTCGTCATGAGGTGGGAGCCTGTCGTCGACAGGCGTTAATACCAGCGCAAGACGCCGTGCCGGTGAGCTTGCGTAAGGAGAAAGGAACATGGCAAAGAAGAAGGTGGCTGCAATCATCAAGTTGCAGTGCCCTGCCCAGAAGGCCACCCCGGCGCCCCCCGTCGGCCCGGCGCTTG
>JAAZJI010000070.1 GCA_012800465.1 Spirochaetales bacterium | reverse complement strand
CCCTTCGGCCCGCACGATGCGGATCCCGCTCCCCCCGTTCACCCTCGTCGGCGCGACGACGAAAGCGGGCAGCGTCTCATCTCCGCTTGCATCCCGCTTCGGTATCACCGCCCACATCGAATTCTACAATGAAGAAGAGCTGGCGGAGATTATCGACCGTTCAAGCAGGATCATCGATGTCCGGATCAGCGAGGACGCGGTGCACACGCTCGCCCGCTGCAGCCGGGGGACCCCACGGATCGCCAACCGGCTTCTGCGCCGGCTGCGGGACTTCGCCTCGGTCCTTGGAGAGGGGACGATCACAAGCGAGATCGTCCACACCGGACTGAAACGGCTCGGAATCGACGGGCAGGGACTGGAGAACCAGGATCGGAACATCCTCAGGGCGATCATCGAGCACTACGACGGCGGTCCGGTCGGAGCGGAGACCCTTTCGATCAGCGTCGGTGAGGCGCTCGAATCCCTGGAGGATTTCTACGAACCCTATCTGATCCAGAAAGGATATCTGAAGCGGACTCCGCGCGGCCGGATGGCCACCGCCAAAGCCTATGACCTCTTGAACATTCCGAAGAAGCGGGACACCCCTGATGACGATCAAGGACTACTCTTTTGACCTCCCGACCGAGCTGATCGCCCAGCGCCCCAGCGAGGTGCGGGGGGAGGATCGGCTCCTGGTCCTCGACCGGAAGACGAACACCTTTCATGACGAGTGGATCTCACACTTTCCCGACCTGCTGGAGGAGGGGTCCCTCCTCGTCCTCAACGACTCGAAAGTCCGGAAGGCCCGCCTCTATGCGGAAAGCGAACACGGCGGAATCGTGGAATTCCTCTTTCTATCGGAAAATCCCGACAAGACGTGGAATGCCTTTGTGACAAAGAGCAAACACCAGCGGATCGGAAAGCGCTACCGCTTTCACGGGCATGAAGCGACGATCGTGGGGGAACTGAGCGACGGAACCAAGGTGGTGGAGTTCGCTTCTCCGATCGATGACGCGTTCTTCGACCGCCTAGGCCATGTACCGCTTCCCCCCTACATCAAGCGCCCCGACGAGAGCGCCGATGAAACCCGCTATCAGACGATCTACGCCCGGAATGAAGGGTCGGTCGCGGCCCCGACCGCGGGCTTGCACTTCACCGGGGAACATATGGAAAGAATCAGGGAGCGGGGCATCGAGATCGTCTCCGTCACCCTCCATGTGGGGGCGGGAACGTTCCTGCCGGTTAGGACCGAACGTCTGGAGGACCATCACATGCACACCGAATCCTATGAGATCGCCGAGGAGGTCGCCACGAAGGTGACGGACGCCAGGAGGGAAGGGCGAAAGATCGTGGCGGTGGGGACGACCAGCGTACGGACCCTGGAGTCGGCGTATGATGGGGAAACGGATACGATCCGAAGCGGGTTCGGCAGAACGGACCTGTTCATCCGCCCCGGTTTCCGCTTCCACGTCGTCGACCAGCTGCTTACGAACTTCCACACCCCCGAATCAACGCTGCTGGTCCTGGTCTCCACCTTCGCCTCGAAACACCTGGTCGACGAAGCGTATCGCCATGCCGTCTCAACGCGGTATCGCTTCTTCAGCTACGGGGATGCGATGTTCATCCGTTGAAGATCGTGTTCCTGATGATCGCGGAGATCTCCTCGATCGAGAGGAGCCCGTCGATCCGCGTGAACTTCACCCCGGGATCCAGATCGGCGAAGATCCGCTCATAGTTGGCTTTGACTCGGATGAGGAACTCGTGCTGCTCGAACAGCTCGGACTCCGTCTTTCGATGGGCGATCCTTCTGAGACACTCTTCCACCGGAGTGTCGAGGAAGAAGAGATACTCCGGGTGGGGGAACCGATTCAGGGCGACGATCGTCTCGTAGCCGCACTCGACGCTCTGATACGCCAACGAGGAATAGAGATACCGGTCGCTGATCACAAGCCGGCCGGCTTCCGCCTCGGCGGCGATTCCGTAGATCGGATTGAAGAGATGGTCCTCCCGGTCGGCGGCGTAGAGGAGAGCGAGGGCGAGGGGGGTCGTGACCACCTGCTTCTGCAGGATCGACCGCACCAGACGTCCGATCGGCTTGTCGGTCGGTTCGAAGGTCGCTTTGCACAAGCGGGAGCTGCGGTCGCAGGTTTCCGCCAGCAGCTGCATCTGGGTCGTGGTGCCGGAACCGTCAAGCCCTTCAAATACGATGAAATTCTTCAAAATCGTGCTCATATCCCTATCCTACGCGAAAAATCCGCTGAGGTAAATCCACATTCACAGGGTGTCAAAAGAAGACGGATACGCTATACTCTTCCTTGAGGTCAAGACTTGTGAGATTTCATACCCGGATACAGGACATCATCACGGCCACGGGCATCCTCCTTCTCATCACGGCGATCGTCGGCTGGATCCTGGTGTTCGACGAGCCTGCGCATTCACCGGCAAGCCTCCTGGCCGACCATCTCCTTTCACGGCTATCCGGCGAAGAAGGGTCCTCGAACCTCTCCTTCTCCTCGATCGAACGGAACCTCTTCGCCGACCTGACGATCAACGACCTCTCCTATCGGCATGATGGGCACCTGTCGATCGCGATCGACAGGACGAACCTGGAAGGGGGGCTCTTCCGCCTTTTCCTCTCCCTCTTCTCCTCCAAGCCGCTGGTATCTCTTTCCTTCCATGAGCCGAAGGTCCATCTCGGTCCCGGACCTCCGTTCAAAGAAGAGTCCGCGGGTGTTCCCCGGCTGCTCCGTTCCTGGGTGAGCCGTCTTCAGCTCGAAGCGCTGGGATCCTCGGGCTCCTTCCACGCGGATGCCCCCTTCGGCGCGATCGAGCTCGAGGAGATCGACCTCGCGCTTAGATGGAAGCTCGGCGACGAGCTGCCCGCCTTCACGCTCCACGCCGACCGCCTCGCGACGACCACCTCTTCCTTCGACTTTGCTTCCTCGAACCTGACCGTGGATCTCCGGCGGGACGGGCTGTTCACCTTCAGCGGCTTCGATGCGAAGGTAGGGTCGGGTGGCCGGCGCCTTGCGATGGAAACCCTTGCGGTCGACGGGGAACTCGTCAGCCTGAGGGACCGGTCGCTGACCGGACGGGCGACCCTCCGGCAGGGAGTCTATCATGCGGGGAAGATGACGGCCGAAACCCCCGAACTCACCCTTCAGGGCGGATATCTTTCCGACCGCATCCTGCCGATCGTCATCGAAGCCCCCTCCCTGGCGGTCAAGACGCCCGAGTTCCGGGCGGAAGGCTCCCGGGTCGGTCTTCATCTCCATGACATGGAGACGCTCCTCCTCCGAAGCGAACGGATCGACCTCGCGCTCGGTGAAACGGATCTTACGCTTCAGGGAATGGAGATCCACCTCGCCGCCGGGGAGAACGATCTCTATCGCCTCTCCTCGACCCTTGATGAAGGACGGGTCGACCTCCTCGGTTCCACGTTCGTCGCCCGGGCTCTTGAAACCCTCGGGCAGGGGATCTACCGGGGGGAAACCATTGAACGGATGGAGCTCCAAAGCCTTGCCTACGGTGAAGTGTCCGGCAAGACCGACCTTCATTTCCCGCTGGAAGCCTCCTTCCTCTACGACCGCTCCGATCGGCAGATTGTCGGCCGGGCCTCCTCCCGGGCGCTCGCTTCCGACCTGTTCACCCAAGCGTTCACGTTCTCCCTTTCCTATGAACGCAACCGAGATGACCACTTGGTGGATCTCCTCATCGAACAGGAGGCGGATCTTCGGCTCCTCGCCCATGCGGAACGGATGAGTGGGCATCTGCTTGATTTCAGCCTCACCGGTCGCTTCAATCACTTCTCGTTCGGGGTCATCGAGCCGCTGCTTGCCCGATACGCTCCGTTCCTGAACCCCTACTACACCGAAGACACCGCCCTGACGGGAAACCTCTTTTTCACCGCTCGGCTCGGCGAGGGCGCCGTATTCGGTCTCGACGGAAGAATCAGCCTGGACGGTTCGTTCAGCACGGTGCGGCTCGGCCGCTTCGAACGCTCGGCGGGCTTCCTCTTCACCGCGACGGTGGTCGAGGATCTGATCGATGTGCGCAGCGCCGCCCTTTCCGCCGAAGGTCACCAGCTCTCCTACAGCGGCATGATGGACCTGAGTGATTTCTTCACCCGGGGAACGGCAAGACTCCTTCGGATCGATGACAATCAGCTGCTCGCGACGCTGGG